>JALCZJ010000014.1 GCA_022690815.1 Ferrimicrobium sp. | reverse complement strand
AAGAGCACTTCACCACACTTCTCCTCGGTTCCAAACTGACGGGAGAACTCCTAAAAACTCAAACCCTTGAGCCGACCGATTCCACTCATACCCTCAAGAGGTGCTCTAGCTGTGACAAACATCTGGCGGTGTAGTACCCAGCTGGATATGCAGATCACCCAATAGGTACTAACTTTGTTATTGAGACATTATGGTTAGCTATGCTGAAGAGTAGTCAGTTTGGCCGTACCAGTAGCGTCCCCCTGCGTGCAAGCAGTTGTCTGGTGGTGCCGACGGATCCAAGTTGGCGTGTCTCTGTCTGTGGCACCGCTTGTGGTGGGTGGAGCATAGTTGCTGATCGGCGGCACCGGTAGGCCTCGCTCACCTGTCAATCGACACCTATCACCGTCGGTGGCGTCAACTGAGATCCCGTAGACGCCTGGGCGCATGGTTGAGTTTCGATGTTGGCGTGTCGTTGGTCAGCTCCGCACCAACACATCGGGCAACAGTTCGCGAAGCCGTGGGGACGTCAGGAGGTTGAGAAACCGTTGGTTGGGGTGGAGAAAAGCAACATCAACGTTCATCGCCCGGACAAAGGCCGTGAGGCCAAAGCTGAGTTTTTGCGTGGGTGGTCGGTCGACCCACCCGGCCACATCGATCTGAGCCTGATCTGGGCGGAGGTAGCTGAGGTGGGCGACCTCGCCGCCTTCCCCTGAGGCCCAGCGCAGGGCGATGCTGATACCAAGCGCCCGGGCTCGTCGCACGAGCACCAGGGCCTCTTCGAGGGCTTGGTCGGTCACCAGCTCCCCAGAGCGCAGGACGATCTGAACGTTGTCAGGCTTGACGAGCTTGGCTCGGCTCAGGCGCTCAAGCCGTTCGATAAAGCGATTTGTGGGTGCTAATGGCGAGATACCGATGCGGCCCACGGTGGGTTCTCGTCTCAGCAGGTGGTGCAAGAGGAGCCAGTTGTATTCGCTTTGGAGATGGTTGCGCATCGCGTAGTCACGGGGCGTCTCAGGAATCGAGTCGCTCCATGTCAGTGTGAGGTCGCTGCCGAAGATGCGATTGTCATGAACCCTGAGCCAGGGTATCTCGAGGGCGACGACCTGGTTGGCGTCGCGATCTCGGAGAAAGTCAAAGGCATTGGGGTCCACGAGTTGTGGCTCGCCCAGGAACGGCTCGTCCTCACCTCGTGCAAGGTGCAGTGCTTGCCCCTCACGCTTGGCCTCGTACATCGCGTGATCGGCTCGGCCAAGGAGTGCGTCGAGGCTGCCGGTGTAGGTCTCGAGTGCGGCGCCCATCGAGACTGAGATGGCGAGCTGACGATCACCGACGTCGATGGGCTGCGTGGTGATGGCACCCACAATACGTTGGGCTACGCGTTTGAGATTGTGAAAGTTGGCGTCGACGGGGGCGACGACCACAAACTCGTCGCCGCCAACCCTGGCAACGACGTCGTTGGGTTTGGTGGCGTTGACGAGCCGCTGGGCGACGGCGGTGATGACCCGGTCGCCTCCTTGGTGGCCAAGGAGATCGTTGATGACTTTGAATCGGTCGATGTCGAGGAACAACACCATGGCCGAAGCTTCGACGAGATGGCGAACACCTTCGGCTAGACCATTGCGGTTGAGAATGCCGGTTAGCGGATCATGGCTGGCGTGCCATCGCCACTCCTCGAGTTCAAAATGGGATCGGCTCGTATCGACCAGGGTGACGAGATAGCGATAGCCATGTGCGCCGTCGACACGTCGGACGGCGATTGAAGCTGGTTGTGGCTTGCCGCTTGGTTTTCTCAGGATGGTGTTGGTCATCAGCCATGGTGTCGGTGACGTTCCGAGTGAGAGCAAAAAGTCACCAAACTGTTCCGAGATCGCGTTCGATCGAGATTGGATGAGTTCACCCGGTGTGTGTCCGAGGAGATGGGCTGCTTGTCGGTTGGCGAAGACGATCGTTGAGTCTTCGGTGAGGCCGAGGACCCCGATATCCAGATTCGAGATAATTGTCGTCACGATAGAGTCTTGCTTTGCCCACTGCCGTTGATGTTGGACGAGGCTCAGACCTGTGACGTAGATGCGTAGACAGTCTTGGACGATTGCGAGGGTTGCCTGGTTGAACGTCGCCTCGTTGGTGGTCCACACTGTGATGGCTTGAGCACTTGCTTGGTCGACGGCGGCGACGGCGGCGATGACTGGCTGGCCATGGTCACTGATGACGACGCCGCGAGCCGGAAGGTCATTGAAGTACAGTGATTGGCGAACTTGCGCGACCCAGGTGGCAACCGGGGTATTTGAGGGTGGTTCGTTGAGGGAAAAGACGGCAACGTTCTCCGGAAAGAGGCGGCCAATGATGGCCTCGGTCACTTGCTGCCACCCAATGCTGTCGTAGTCGAGGGTGAGCAAGGCCATGATCATCTCATTGGTGGCGCGAATCGAAAGGAGCGCTGTTTTTGCCTTGCGCTCATGGTTCAATTGGTGCGAAAGCAGGCCATAGGCGTTGACGAATGCCTGAGCAAGCCTGGTTTGAAGGTCATCGAGATTGGCGGAGCCTTCGGCAAATCCTGGAGCCAGCAGCTGACAACCACGGAGACGATTAGTGGCTGACGATGTGAGTTCAGTCGTCGCCGATGATAGGGCCGGTGTAGCCTGGTCCAGAAAGATGGCACCCTCAAAGTGTTCGTTTGCAAGCCTGGTGAGCCGCTCGATGCGCATTTCGAGGGGCTCTTGGGATGCGATGATTGCGGAGATCTCGCGGAAGGCGATGCTGGTGTCAGCCACGTCAGTCATTCTCGGAGTACGCAAGCATAGTTGGTACCAACCTACACTCCCTATGTCGTCGAATGTCCCCAAGTCCAGCAACAACGGTATCTGGCTGTGGTAGCCACCGCAGGTCGGCTGCGATCAACATTTGTTGAATCAGTTCTTACGAAATATGGGTCCCTCGCACACCTAAAGTGATATTTGTTGCTAGGATCAGAGCCGTGGTGGGTTTCAATACGAAGGTCTGTTTGCATGCATGGGATGTGACGGATGTTCGTTAGTGGGGATCGTGATCGTGGTGATTCGGTATTGGGGGCTGTTTCGGCTGTGCGTAGGGGAGATGCTCCTTGGCCAGTTGGCGTCCGCAGTGGGTGCGTCGAGCGCACCGATGCAAGGTGTGTTGGTCATCCGTTGTTGATGAAGGTAATGGCCAGAGGGTGTGAGCAACGGCTGCCCCGTGGTGCGTGGCATTTAGTAGATTGGCGCGCAGCTGATTGGAGCTTGGCTCCCTGGCCCCGGTTGGCTGCAGATGTGGTTGTCACCTTTGCCGAAGCTATGCAATCATCGCCTGCCTTTGACGGGAGGCGTCGCGCGTGAAGACGAACGCCAATCACTCTCAAGTCGTTGGCGTATCCTCTCATCGTCTGGTCGACGAAGTCGAGTCAAAGGCGGCATTGCTGCGTCAGGTATCGGCGATCCTCGCTGGAAATGTCGGGTCTCACGCCACCCTGGGGGAACTGCTTAAGCTACTGGAGACCCACTTTGGTGTCGCAATTGCGGTCCTTGAGATCGAGGAAGCCTTTCATCGTTTGCGACCCCTTGTACCGGACTCGATTGCCGGTTTTGCCGATTATGTCGGTCTCGAAGTTGACCCCTACGTTCCAGGTACGATGCCTTGGTGCGAGCGGCGGGTGCTCGGTACCGAGTTGACGTTGCTGAGGCTCGAGGAGCACCTGCTCCTCGGCGTGATCGACCCTGACCGCCTCGGGACAAAGGACTACGAACTGCTCGAACAGGTCCTCCCGGCGCTTCGGGTGGCGAGTCAGAGCTATCGACAGGAGCGTTCGAGCCGATGGCTCCATCGACGTGTTCGGGCCAACCAACGTCTTCTCGATGGATTGGTGAGCGCTCGCGAGACTGCGATCCCATGGACGGCGATCGCTCGAGAGGCCAGGGTCCTGACTGGGGCGCGCAGTGCCCTTGTGCTCGAGGTCGGCACTCACAACATGACGGTGATGGCGGCTATCGGGGACACGCTGCGAAAACCTGGTGATCTCATCGATCGCACCACTGGTCTGCTGGCGTGGGTTGCCAACAGCGGTGAGTCCGTGCTCATCGGATCACTCGCCGATCGGACGAGTACGAATACGCAAGCCTTGTTGACCATTCGAGGTGAGAGCCAACATGATTCGGCAGTCGTCGGCCCGATCTTTGACTTAACCGATTCCTTGGTGGCTATCGTGGCAATTTTTAGCCCGGAGCCTTATCGATTTTCTTTGCGTGACCTTCAGGTGGTTCGAGAACTCGCACGCTTTGGCGGGGTTGTTGCAGCCCAACGAAGGACGCTCAACTTTGTTGCAAGCGGGCGCGAGCGCAGCGATTTGGCCGCCGAGGTGCTTGAACTGATGCCTGATGGAGTGGCGATCCTTGACGACCAGGAGATCATCACGTTGCACAATCGAGCCTTCGCCGAGCTCCATGGTGCAGGTGGGGTAGTATCGCTGCGCGGTACCAACGTCGCTGACTTTGAGGGTCAGCGGTTGCGCCAAGTTCTGAACCAGGATGTGCTTGTCCAGGAGGAGGAGCGTCGACGCCTTGATGGATCGACCTTTGTGGCCGAGTCGTATCGCCGTCGATTTGTCGATTCGGCCTCCGGTATCACCGGTGTCCTACTGGCCATCCGTGATATTCAGGAACGAACTGTTGAGCGCCAGCGGGTCCGCCAACTGGCGCACATGGATCCATTGACCGGACTCAACAACCGTGCTGGCTTCTTTGATCTTGCTACGCAGTATATGAAATCAGACGACGAGGTGCTCGTTGGCTTGCTGTTTATCGACGTGGATGGGCTCAAGGTTGTCAACGATCAGTTTGGGCACGCCATCGGCGATCGGGTGCTGGCCGAGGTGGCCAACCGCATTCGCAAAAGCATGCGACCCCTCGACGTGATCGGCCGCATTGGAGGAGATGAGTTTGCGGTGCTCATCGTCGACCTCGAGGCACCACGGGTTGCCAGACAGGTGGCCGATCGTCTCGCAGCTGCGATATCGTCACAGCCTGTCGCCGTAGGGACGGTTGAGCTACGGGTGACGGCGGCGGTAGGTATCGCGACCGGCACGACATCGACGGTCGACCTTGATCAACTGATGTCGATCGCCGATTCGGCGATGTACCACGACAAGTTCTCACGGCGCCGCCCAGACCTGATGAACCTGTATCGAGGAACGCGCGATGCCGTCGAGATCGGTCTCGGGCCAGACCTCGTGCGGGTCCTGCGTGGCGACGAACGCGGTGGCGCCCTGTTGCTGCGTTTCCAGCCGATCTTTGATGCCACAAGTCGATCTATCACCGCAGTCGAGGCGCTTGTACGCTGGCAGCATCCGAGTGAGGGGTTGCTGTTGCCCGGTCGCTTCCTCTCGCTTGCCTTGCAGTACCGTCTCATGGATCAACTAGATGCCTTTGTGCGGGCTGAGGCGATGGCGCGCTTTGCTCGCTGGCGCGAAGCTGGCCTTGGCACCAACATGCGATTGTCCATCAACTTAAGTGGCGTCAATGCCGCTGAGAGTCGTACCGTGCGTGACTTTTGCCAGCTGGTGGACCGGTTTGGGATCCCCAGTGACGCGATCGTGATCGAACTCACCGAGACAGAGCTTTCGGATCTGTTGATCGATCGGATTGCTCGGGTGATGCGTCGGCTCAAGGCCGAGGGCTTCAAGATTGCGTTGGATGATTTCGGGGTTGGAACGTCGTCATTTCGGCACCTGCAGATCATCCCGGTTGACATCGTCAAGATCGATCGTCAGTTCGTTAAGGATCTTGGCTCTGGTGACGATCGTGGGCTGGTGGCGGGATTGGCCGCGCTTGCTGGGGAGCTCGATATCGAGGTGGTCGCAGAGGGAGTTGGCGATCAGGCCTGCCTCGATGTCCTGATCGAGCTTGGTGTCCCTGAGGTGCAAGGCTTTCATCTTGCTCGACCGCTGCGTGAGGCTGCACTCCTGAAGCTATTAGAGAAAGAGGAACACACCGGGCTCGGCTAGCATGGCTAAATGCCCCAGTCAGCCTCTCCGGATTCTGTCGTACCCGCGGCCCGCGTCGATCACCATGGTGATGATGCCCCCTTGCCAAAGACGGTTGTAGAGAGCCGCCCATCACCGGTACCAGCCACCGGATCACCCATGTGGGCCGACCTTTTGGCTTTACTGATGCGTGGGGGCTATCTCACCGAGGATGAGGCGAGTCGTGTGCTCATGAGTTTCTTCACCGACGAGGTGCCCGCGCCAGTGGTGGCATCGGTGCTCGTCCTCATGCGCCGACGGGAGGAGTCGGTCGACGAACTCGTTGGTTTCGCCAAAGCGATGGCGGCCAAGATGTTGGTCGTCCCCATCGATGGTGAGGTGCTCGATACCTGTGGGACGGGAGGCGATCGGCACGGGACCATCAACGTCTCCACGGCCGCTGGACTGGTGGCGAGCGCAGCAGGCGCCCGGGTGCTCAAGCATGGTGGCCGAGCGGCTAGCTCGAAGACAGGTTCAGCTGATGTGCTTGAGCATCTTGGCATCGATATCGAACTCGATCCAAAAGGAGTGGCACAGATGGTGCAGACGTCGAGATTCGGCTTTGCACTGGCGACTCGCTTTCATCCAGCGATGGCCGCTGTCGCGCCGGTTCGCCGGGCGTTGGGGATCCCAACGGCCTTCAATTTTCTCGGGCCCTTGGTCAATCCGGGCCGAGCAAAGTACCAGCTGGTTGGCGTCTTTGACCGCCGGTTGGCACCGTCGATGGCCGAGGTGCTCAGAGCCCAGGGATCGGAGCACGCCTTGGTCGTCTCGGGAGACGATGGCATGGATGAGGTAAGTCTTAGCACTCCGACGATGGTGTGGGAGGTACGGAGGGATCGCGAGGTGACCTGCTATGAGATCTCCCCAGGTGACTTCGGCCTCCCGACGGCATCGCTCGCACAGCTACAGGGTGGCGACGCTACCGAGAATGCCGACGTGCTGCGATCCATCCTCGCCGGGGCGATCACCGATGCCAGGCGGGATCTGGTTGCGCTCAATGCTGGTGCGGCCTTGTACGCTGGCGACAAGGTTGGCTCCATTGCTGAGGGAGTTGCCAGTGCGATGGAATCGCTTACCAGTGGTCAGGCAGGTGTTTATCTCGATGAACTCGTCGCATCACAGCCTCGCCACAAAGCAAAAGGGCACTGACGTAGCCCGCAGTCCTGGGTGATCCCAGGCGATCCGGTAAGGACGTGCCCTGCCCTCAACTCCACACTCAGCCCTGCCCAGCCCAGACTGACCTAGCCCAGACCACATGGACGAAGGCCACAGGCGACGTCCTGGCGCATCGGTGTCTAACCTGCTGAGTCTTTGAGCGTTGATCAGCGATCTTGTTGGTTCCTGACTGGCCGGTTGCTGCTTGCTGCGTGTTGGTTCGATGGGCCCCAGAGTCGGTGTCTGGCACGCCGTAGCCAGTGCGTGCAAGCGACGTTTTCTGTCGACGCAATGTGTATGTGGGCCCATGGCATCCTCTCGATTCGTGTAGGAGGATAAGTCGATGCTGATCTTCGATTACGAAGTGACAACCGGCGCCATGTCGCAGGCGGTTGGTAGGTTGGCGATGCCAACGTTTTTCGATGCCCACGTTTGATGATGTCGCCGGATTGTCGTGGCAAGGTCAAAGCTGTGTGTGCGGACCGGGGCGCGCTGTCGGCACTTGGTGTTGGTACCGTCGTGTTGTGTGCGTCCTTGGTCGAATTGGGTTGTGGAGTCGTTGGATGCTGGTGGCATGAGCTAAATCAACTGGGCCAGCGATTCAACTGGTGCGCTCGATGAGCGGTACGCGGCCCTGTGAGGTTGTCCTTGCCTTTCGTGGAGCCGACCAGCGCTGGAGATCCTCAAGCGTCGCGATGCCGAGCGAGCCCAGACGTTCGATCAATGCGTGAAGGAGGGCAGTCGTGGTAACGACGTCGGCGAGTGCACGATGGCTGGGTGAGCGCAGCTGCAGGTAGTGAGCTAAGGTAGCAAGCTTGAAGTTGTCGACTTCGTCTCGTAGAAGTCGACGCGCCAGTAGCAAGGTGTCAACGGCGTGATTGTCGATCGATTGCCCGAGACCTCGCGTGCATGCTGCATTGAGGAAGCCAAGGTCGAATCGAAGGTTGTGTCCTACGATGACGGCGTCGCCGAGAAAGACCCGAAAGGCATCGAGGACGTTGGCCTCAAACGGGGCGCACCTACGCATGCGATCATCGATGCCGGTGAGGCTGACGATGAAGCCGGGAATCGGATCATCACCCCAGACCAGCGAGCGAAAGTGCCCCAATACCTCCCCGCCACGGACCTTGAGCGCGGCGACTTCGGTGAGACGATGAGCGTACGGAGAGGCTCCGGTCGTTTCAGTGTCGACGACGACAAAGGTCACCTGCCGAAGGTCCTGAGGCACGCCATCGGTGACGTGAGTGACCACTGAACGATCCATAGTCAGCCAGCCTAGGCCGAGTTCACGACACGTTCGTTTACGGGGTAGAATCCATGGCGTGGATAAATCATTGGACCAAGCACACGCGGTTCGCCTCTATCGCCGTGTTCTCTGGGTTCGCCTGCTGTTCGCGGTTGGCATTGGTGCTTTTTTCGGAGGGATGGTGTCGCTCCCGCTAGTGTTGGTCGGTCTCACCGAAGCGTCGGCGCTCGGGGTTGGGGCGGGTCTCGGTCTCGTCTTGGGCGTCATCGTGGTTGTTGCCTCTCGGGTCCAGCGTTCCAGTGAAGCCCCATCAGCGTGTGGAGCACAGTGTTCGAACTGCGCCGCTGCTGGCACCCAGGGCTGCCTTGCTGGTTTTGATCGAGATCTTGAGGGACGCATCGCCGCCTATGATGCTGATCGTCTCAAGCAGCTGGGCTTTCGCATGCGTGGAGTTCTCGTTCTCCCGATATTGCTCGGAATTCTCGATGTCGTGGTGCTTTCGCGGAGCGCTGGAGTTGGGCCGCTCATGTTTGCACTCATCGCTTTTGTCGCAGCGATGTTGGCGATGGCGTTGATGGGCTCGTGGTCGGTGAGCCGTTCGTCGTGACTCGGGTTCGCACCGCTGTGGCTGTTGCTGGCGGTGTGGTCGTGGTTGCCTGGTTGGCACTCGAAGCTTGGACCCATACCTTTACGCGAGACGCTGAGGTGATCACCGGTGTGGCCATCGTCGTGTTCTTCCTGGTCGCTGCGCCAAGGGTATTGCATGAACGCGTCCGTCCATTCGACATCAAGGGTGTCACGATCTGGGGCGTCGCGGCGTTGGTGGTGGTGGGCGTTGAGTTGTTCGATCTCTTTGCCGGTCCTCGGTCGCAATATCCGACGATCTCTTCGATGACGAATACGTTGGTCGGCCAGACACCTCTTGGGCGGGTGATTCTTGCTCTGGTCTGGCTTGTGCTTGGTGCTTGGTTGGTACTATGCGGGTCGTGAGTTTGGTGCTCTGGCTCGTGGTGGCGGTTGGGCTCGTGGTGACCTCGTTCAGCGCTCATTGGCACCATCATCGGCTCACCCAGGTCGTGGCTGCCATTCGTTCGCGTCGGGTAGGTGCTTTGTTGCTCGGGCTTGGTTGGGCATGGGTCGGTTGGCACTTCCTCGTTCGATAGCGGTGCATTGTTGTAGCCCACGATCGCTCACCAGGGACGCCAAATCCAGCGGGCCGTCGTGTACCAAGCTGGAACTGCTTCAGCGGTCATGGCAGCCACCACTGATGCAGGGTGATCGACATCCCTTGGTACCGACATGAGTGGTACCGACATGAGTCTCAGCCGATGTTTGGTCGCGGGAACACTTTGGTGAGCCACCATCGCCCACGAGCCCCTCAAAGCGGGCCGGATTATGGGCGCCACCAAGTTCTGCTTCTCATGACGAGGTCGTGACTGGCCATCGTTGTGTTTTTGATCGTATGGGATTTCGTTGTGCTCATCTAGGCCGACGCTATGACATGTGGTCGTAGCGTCGCCGCAGCGCGCTCGACGTCGTCGGAGGTGTTGTACAGGTGGAATGACACGCGGAGGCGGCCATCGCGAACCGAGACGGCAAAAGGTATTGTGTCAGGGATGAAGTCGGGTTGAACCGCAAGTGAGACGATCGCCGAAGGTCTCGTTGGTAAGGGCTGTCCTAAAATGGTGAGGAACCGTGTCGCGAGTGCGGTGTCATGGGCGTGAATGGCGTCGACGCCGATCGAGTTTATTAGCGTCAGTGACTGCACAGCACCAACCCACGACAGCCATGCCGGTGATGGGTCGAGCCCTCTTGCGGTCGTTGCCAGCCGTAGGGGAGGGCCATAGAACGACTGGCTGATGTTCTCGCCGCCGTACCAGTTGGCATACAGTGGGGTGATCATCCGTCGGAGCCGGTCGGAAAGGGCCATGTAGGCCGCGCCACGCGGTGATAGGAGCCACTTGTATCCGGAGCAGACGAGCGCATCTAAACCATCGAAGTGCAGCGGGAGCCAGCCGGCGGCTTGGGTCGCATCCACGGCCAGCAGTGCGCCGACTTCATTTGTTCGAGTTCGGATTGCATCGAGGTCACAGACTTGCCCGGTGGCGCTCTGCACTGCCGATAGCGAAACGAGGGTGGTCGATTCGTCGATGGCATCAAGGAGGTCCTCCTCGGCGACGGTGATGACCTCGACTCCTCGCTCCTTTTGCACCAGATAGGGGAACAGGTTCGAGGTGAACTCGATGCTAGGGGTTACGATCCTAGCTCCTTGGGGTAGGGAGTGTGCGATGAGGGCGACCAGGACCGATGTGGAAGGACCGGTAACGACCTGGTCGGGCGCCGCTCCAACCATGGCCCCAAAGAGTGCACGAGCGACATCGGTCTGTGTAAGCCAGTCGTTAAACCAGTTCACCTCTCCGCAGGCCCAAGCATCAACGGCCCTGTGGAGGGCATCTGCGGTAACTTTGGGTAACAAACCAATGCTGGCAGTATCGAGAAAATCACGGTGGCTCGTAAAGTGCTGGCCGAAGTCTGACTCGTTGGCGATGTGCATTACAAGAACTCCTTTGTTCCTAAAGCTGTAGTTGTCGTTTCGGCGTCGTCAAAGTATCGTGTCGTGTCGTTGCTGTCTGGGTCGTGGCTACCTATGTGACGCTTCGGGAGTGCTGTAGGGGCCGATCGCTTGGTTGTCCAGCCGACGGCTCAGCTTATCGGCTCTTAGCGCCGCTTGCTGTTGTGATCGTCGGGGCACTAGGCAAAGAGCCCGCTGGTGGCCAAGGTGAGGCATTGGTTGGATCTGGAACCGAGACAAGGTGCGGCTAGTGGTGTCAGGATGGTGTCGAAGTAGCCACGTATTACCCGCCATCGGCACAGAAAGAGAAGACACAGCCAGCTAGCGGGCAGACCGATTGCGATACCGCAAGCGCCGACACTGTCCGCCAATGCGCGTGATTGGATTACTAATCGTGTCCTTACGCGTGGCTGGGGATCAACCTGTCTGATAGTATTGTTGCTTCCACTTGCGCGGACTCTGAGCAACGAGACTGGATCAATCGGGCCAGGATTAATCGGGCCAGGATTAATCGGTCCTGATCAGTCGCTCGCTTGGTCAAGGTCTGATGCGCTAAGGACGTAGCGGCGATCGCAGTGGTCGGCTAGGAAGCCAAAGCGTTGGTACAGGGATTGGGCTCCCTGGTTGGTTCGCTCAACGTAGAGCATGATGGAGGGAAGCCGGCACACATCGCCGAGGTAGTGCATGCCTTCGGCCAGCAACACACGACCGAGCCCCTTGCCAGCCGAATCGGGGTCGACCGCGATCACATAGATCTCGCCGATCTTGGGGTGAGCGTCGTGATGGATCTTGGTCCAACAAAATCCCTCGATTCGATCGTGATCGCCAATGATAAAGAAGCCTGCGGGGTCGAACCACGGTTCGCGCTCGCGTTCTTGGAGGGTCTCGAGGTCCCAGTCACCTTGATCGGGGTGCCACTCGAAGGCTCGGTTGTTGACGTTGAGCCAAGCCGACTCGTCTACGCCTGGGGCAAAGTTGCGAATTGTGACCGAAGGGTCTGGTCGATACTCGGTGTACGGGAGCGTGCGGCGCATTTGGATGACCTCGCGGTCCGAGCGGAAGCCAAAGTTGCGATACAGTCGGTCTCGCTCCTCGGTTGGATTGGGAATCCATAGGCTCACTCTGGGTGTGAGATAGGTCACAGCATCGGCTAGCGCACGTTGCAGGAGTTCTCCGACCACGAGCGTGTACTCATAGCTCGGGCGAATCGCGAGCTCAAACTCGACTCCCTTGTTCGTTTGGCTGCGGGTCAAAATACCGGCCACGACCTGGGTATCGACGTCGAGCGCCATCAAGCTGGTGAGGTTTTGGGCATTACAGTTGGTCAGGTTAATCCAACGATGGTCGGCAAGAGCTCGATGATGCTCCACGGCCTCGACCTCTTGAGCAAGCGAGATGATTGAGGGCAGATAGAGATCGGAATTGATTGTGCGTACATCGAGTTGAGCCATGTTACTAGGCTAATTTGCGCATGGGTCGGGGAAGGCGTTCGTTAATGGGAAGACAACAGATAGAGCAGATTGTCAGGGAGCTCGAGGTGCTCTATCCAGGTGATGCAAAGAGTCTATGTGCACTGAATTTCAAGAGTCCATTCCAACTATTGGTGGCGACGGTCCTCTCGGCCCAGACGACCGATGTGGTCGTCAACTCGGTGACCCAAGCGCTCTTTGCCAGATACCCGACGCCTGAAGATCTTGCAGCCGCTGCGATCGAGGACGTCGCTCATCTGGTGTATTCGACGGGGTTTTACCGCACCAAGGCCACCCATGTCGTGCAGCTTGCCGATGAGATTGTCAAGCGGTACCAAGGACAGGTGCCCGAATCGTTGGAGGAGCTCATCACGCTCCCTGGCGTTGGGCGCAAAACGGCAAACGTCGTTCGTTCGGTGTATTTTGGTAAACCCGGACTTCCGGTGGACACCCATGTCCTGCGGCTCTCAAACCGGTTGGGGCTTTCAACCTCACCCTCGCCCGAGGTGGTCGAAGCCGAGCTTTGCGAGCTGCTGCCGGCCAGCCGTTGGGGAGCGTTCTCGCTGCAGCTTATTTTGCACGGTAGGCGCATCTGTCGTGCTCGAACGCCATCGTGTTTTCGTTGTGAGCTCGCTGCCTACTGTGATTTTGCCCCCGAGTCAATGAAGTGAGTGATCGCACTGGTGATAGGAACGCGCTGAGCATACAGACGCGTCGCGTTGCTGACGTGATTCTGGCGACTAGCTAGCCAATGGGTCCAGCGAGAGCTCGCCAGTGTTGGCTTGTCGTTAAGAACGATGGACCCATCTGACCACGATGGTGGCGCTGGTCTTGGGCCGTGGTGAGCGCTCAGGTGTCAGGCGTCGCCGCCGTGAGCAATACGTGTCCTCGCCGGTCAATCACGACCGTCGTCGCCTTCCTACCTATTGGCGCGAGCGTGGTTGATGGCGTTGGGTACACCGGCTCATGGCATGGTGCGTACCAGAGCCTTGTCGCACGGTATTGCCACACTGCAGTGGAATGCCATGCTGTAGTGGCGCGCGCTCTCGAAGGGTGGGGGCGTGTGGCAAAGCCCATGACACGATGGCTGACCGAACTGCATCGGCTGAGCCACCTCGACGGTATCGGAGTCGCCCGAGGTGGTGATCGAGCGTTCTGGGAGTGTCAGAATAGTCATGTAGTGCTGCTCTTGGGGGAAGTCTGTCCTGCGTGGTAGCGTCGAGCACCGGGCGATGCAAGCCCGACGGTTGACCACGATGGTTGGTATTGGTCGTGACGTTGGTGCTCAACGAGCCACGCCGGGGCTGGTGGTGCTGTCTTGGGTGAGTTTGCCGAAGGCCTGGGCGAGACTAAGTGCGCCACCCTTGTCGATCACCTCATCGTCGCAACGAGCATCGAGGACACAAAAGGGGCACCCATCGGCGCATGAGCACGATGCGATCATCCGCTCGGCCAGCTCCAGGGCCTCGTTCAAGTGCTCGATGACTTTCGTGATCATGAGGGCGGGATGCGAACGGGTGAGGTAGTAGATAACCATTGAGGGGAGGTCGCCGTTGCGCAGCGTCAGGCTGGCGAGGTCCGAAGCGCCACCGAGCGTCAAGAGTGGGAGCACCTTGGCGAGTGCATGCTCAAGGGCATGGAGTGACGCGAAGTACTCCTCGGGTGCGATTCCGACGGCGATTGGGTCGGTGCAGGTGATGACGACCGCTTCGGCGGGACTCGAGATGACGGGGCTTGTCACCTTGCGCTTAGCGACCTGGCGCGACGTCGCATCGAACTCCTTGTAACCGGTGACCTGTTCGACCACGAGCGCGTCGATCCGATCGAGTATCAGCCATGGATGAGGCTGTACTCGTTCAAGGCTTGGCCCTTGTGAGAGCGACCGAAAGAGCGTCGGTTGGGTGTGATGGCCCTCGGTCTCAGGGATGCAGTAGATCTCGCGGCGCTCGTGGTCGATGCGCTGCACCCGAAACGGAGAGCCGAAATGCAAGAAGACTGCTCCCTTATGCGCTTCGCGTAGTGCCGCCCGGATCGAGATCTGCTCGACCCCTCGGTGCTCGCCGACTTTGGGGAAGTGAATCTCGTAGCTGGGCTCGCGTTCGATGAACGGTGTGCCGAGGTGTGGCCGCTTGCGATTCGATCGATACAGGGATCCCTCGTGGCTCAAGGTGTCGCGCGCCACGAGATCCTCGAGAACGGCATCGGCCTCGATGTCGGCGATCGCTCCCGCATCAAGGGGTAACTCGGCGGCGGCCAAAGAGACGTGCCGTGCGAGGATCGCGGTGTCGTCGGTGGCGGTGATGGCGTGCTCTGGCGTGCGTTCGAGCAGTTGGTTCGCGTTCGCCAGTAGCGATCGAGAGATTGGGTCACCACCTACCATGACGATTCCGATCGCATCAAGATCGGTGCGACCAGCGCGACCAAGCCGTTGCCAGAGCGAGGAGATCGACCCGGGGTAGCCGTTGAGAATGACGGTGTCGAGTGAGCCGATGTCGACACCGAGTTCAAGGGCGCTGGTTGCGGACACGCCTCGGATGATGCCGGTGCGCAGTTCGTGTTCGATTCTACGACGCATCTCAGCTGAGTACCCAGAGCGATAGGGAAGGATGCGATGGCTGCGATCGGAGCCGGCCATCGCCACGTACTCGGCCTGGGATCGGGTGTTGGAAAACACGACCACCGAGCGGCGCATGCGTACGAGGTGGCGCGTGAGATAGGCCGCCTGGGTCGACGGTGGGGTCTTCAAATCCTTCGTGCAGTCCCAGAACACGATGGTTCGCTCCGATTGGCTGGCACCATTATCGTCGACCAAGACGAATGGCTGGCGGGTGAGGTTCTCCAGATGCTCCTTTGGGTTGGCGATGGTGCCTGAGGCGCCGATGTAGACGGGGTGAGCGCCGTAGTGAGCGGTGAGGCGCTCCAGACGCCACAGGAGCCCCCGCATGGAGGCTCCCAGACCGCCGACGTAATAATGGGCCTCGTCGACGACGATCACCGCCAGGTTCGTCAGAAACGTCCCCCAGCTGGCGTGCCAGCCGAGGTATAGGTGAAGGCCATGTGGGTTGGTGATGATGATTCGGGCGTTGGCTCGGATCTTGGCCCGCTCTGCTTGTGGTGTATCGCCGTCGTAGACCGCGGGTCGCAGTTGATGACCAAGGCGCTCATCGATCTCGCGAAGTCGTTCGAGCTGATCATAGGCGAGCGCCTTGGTGGGGTAAAGAAAGAGGGCGGTTGCGTCTGGGTTCGCGAGGAGTCGTTCCAGCGTGGGAAGGACGAAGGCGAGTGTCTTGCCTGAGGCGGTGGGTGTCGACAACACGACATTCGACCCGAGCTGTACGTGGTCAAAGACGTGCGCCTGATGGGAGTAAAGCTCTTGACCAGGCGAGAGCAGCGCTTGGGTGGTGATGGCCGAGAGCGGAGTTGTGGTCCGTTCATATCGAGCCTTGCTGGCAGGGATGATGATGGCGTCAACGATCTGATCACGATAAAAGCCAGCTCGTTCGATCGCCTCAATGGCCGACGTCCCCTTGGTTTGGTCTTCTACCTCGGCAACCGGAGCCTTGTTCGAGAGCGCTCGAAAGCGAGCCTCAAGGTCGCTTGACAAGACTTCGTGATGGTCGCTCGATGTGGATCATGGTTCGTTTGATTCTAGCCGTTGGCGCGCACACCTCTCGAATCTCTCAAGATTCTGCACCCAAATTTTCGTCAGGACTGGCTCGGCAACGTAGGCAGTGATGGAGCCACCGACAATCGCTCGAAAGTGCAGCTCCTCCTTCCAGGACAGATAGCAGGCATCCTGTGTACCATCGGGGCGCAGCGAGAGCACGCCCTCACCCTTGATCAGCCCACGATGGCGCACCCCAATCGAGGTGCCCTCCTCCCAACTAGTGATCTCCATCTGATCACGGGTGCGCAATGGTCCTACCTTGGTCAGACAGGTGAAACGGGTGCCAAGGCCACGGTGTTGATCGGTACTAAATTCGATCGATTCGGCGTCGGCCATCCAGTCGATGTGGTGGGCGATGTCGGCAAGCTCAAGCCATGCGATGGCGATCGGTACGTGGATGTGGCGTTCGATGTCGATGGTGGTCACGACAGATACAACTCCTCATACTCTGAAAGCTTCCGTCTTGGTGGACTGGCATACCCTGATGGAGACCGTGCAGGTCCGGTAAGGGCACCCTCACCGTGTGGCGGGGGTGGTAGGGATGTCGGTTTGGATGGCACCAGTTTCGGTGCTCGCGGTTGGGCGGATGTCATTGTCCCGATTCGACGTACGTTAGGCCATCGCGAGTGTTCGCTGGACGGTCTCGGCCTCGGCGAGAAGCGCTAGGTCGGTGTGAGCTCGACTGATCATGGTCATGCCAATGGGAAGGTCATCGAGTTTGCCGATGGGCAGGGTGAGCGACGGGTAGCCGGCCACGGCAGCCACAGCCCAGTTCCCTTGGATGTCGGGGTCGCCGTTGACCGTGTCGATTAGCCACGCGGCATTCATCGTCGGTGCCAACACGATATCGGCATCGCCCGCGCGTAGAGCAGCATCGATGCCGAGCCTTGCTGTTTCGCGGTTGGTGTCGCGTGCCTTCTCGTAGGTAGCTAGGTCCCAGGTGCGCTCGAGGCTCATGGCGAGAAGCTCTTGCCCAAAGAGGGTGAGCTCTTGGTCGACATGTGCCGCGTTGAAGGCGACGATGTCGGCCAATGATCGTGAGATAGCATCGTTGCGATCCTTAAGGTAACGATCGAGATCGTCACCAAGTTCATGAGCGAGCACGATCAACTCTGCCTCCTCGTCAGGTTGTAACGAGCCTTTGTCGACCGTTGGCACGCGGGTGATTTCGATACCTTGGGCTTGCATTGCGGCAATAGTCACCTCAAAGAGGGCGAGCGTCTTCGGGTTGAGCCCCTCTAGCAGTGACTCCACGATGACATAGCGAGGCCGTAACGCCTGATGGGGACCGTCGACGAGGTGGGTCGCCACCGTTCGAGCGTCACTGACTCGGTTGGCAAAGATACCAACCGAGTCTTGACTGTGGGAGAGCGGTATGACTCCAGTGCGGTCGATGGCACCCGGAGTAGATTTGAAGCCGACGACCCCATTCATGGCGCCAGGGCACAAGACGGAGCCATCCGTCTCGGTGCCGATGGCGACCGGTACGTAACCTGCTGCGACCGCAGCTGCAGAGCCAGAGCTCGAACCACCGCTCGAGCGGGTGGGGTCGTGGGGGTTGCGGGCGATACCGCCTCGCGCACTCCATCCAGAGATCGACGCGAACCCACGGAAGTTCGCCCACTCCGATAGGTTTGCTTTGCCAATGATCGTTGCCCCGGCTGCTCGCAGGCGAGCTACCACGGCGGCATCGCGTCGTGGTGGCTCGAGCGAGAGCGCGAAAGACCCAGCGGTGGTGGGGAGATCCATGGTGTCGATATTGTCTTTGATGAGGATCGGAAGCCCACCAAGCGCGCCGGAACGGGCGAAGGGCTGATCGGAGTTGGCGAGGAAGAGGAGCGCGGCTAACCCATCGGTTTCCTGACGATGGGCAAGGTCACTGATCAGTGTCGGGCCCCAGTCGGACTGGGAGGCGAAGTCGGCAAAATCCTGGATGGTTCGAAGTTCGATCATAGTGTTCACCCTAGTAACCGAGCCTGCGCTAAAGTTGTCGAGTGACCAGCTTTGGAAGACAGTTCGGGCTCAATGCCACCACGTATGATGCGGCCCGCCCTGGATACCCGGATGCGCTGTTCGACCAGATCGCAGCCGCGCTCCCACCTGGTGGGTCCATCGTTGAAATCGGAGCTGGAACTGGTATCGCCACCCGTGCGCTACTCGCGCGTGGTTTTCGGGTTACGGCGGTCGAGCCCGACGCCGAGATGGCACGACAATTGCTTGCTAGCAGCGTTGGTGACCTGGAGGTGGTGATTAGCGACTTCGAGCACTATCAGGGACCACGTCGCTCCTTTGACGCTGTGGTGTGTGCTCAGGCATGGCATTGGTTCGCCAGTGCGTACGCCCTACGCGGTGTTAAACGTCTGCTACGCCGAGATGGAGTCTTCGCTACCTGGTGGAATATTGGGAGCATCGTTGATGAGCAACGTGCGGGTGCCCTGGCAGCGGTCTTTCGTGATACAAGCCATCGACTGCCGGTTCTCTTTCGCAGGCCTGATCTCAATGGAACGATCCAGGAACTCGCGCGCCTCCTCCGAGGAGATCTGGGCTTTTATCGAGTGGAACGACTCGCATTCGAATCGTCGGTGTCCTATACAACCGAACGCTTTGTTGCCCTGATGTCGACGATGTCCGAGGTGCTGGCCCTCGACGAGGTAGACCGACGAGAGGTACTTAAACGGCTGAGTGAGGTCATCGACGAACAGGTGGCACTGACCGGTTTAGTCACCGAAGTTGTCTACGCCACCCTTGGTTTTATGGCGTTTCGCTGTTGATTGACCATCATTGCTGGTGCACGTAATGCAGGGCTACCGATCCAACTTGGACAATCGATCTCGCGTAACGATTCGCCCGTGGTGGTGTTGACGACGACGCGCTCACGCTAGGTGGGCTAACACTTGGGTGCGTCCGCTACGAGACAAGGTGGTCACAACGCCAAATGCCTTGCACTGAAGCTCAGGCAAGGCATTTGACATGATTATTACGATACAGCGCCCATGACGACACAGCGCCCATGACGACACAGCGCCCATCATGGCTTACAATGCCGACGACCTTACTGCAGTTCAAGCGATCAAGGCGCGAGCTGTAGTGTACGTCGACTTGTGCAGTGGTGTCTTGGTTCTACTTGCCGTCGAGGATCTTCGTAATTTCGTCGCGCACCTCAGGGGTGATGCGCTCGTGGGCCGCAGTGGCACCCAAATTCTCCTCAAGCTGTCCACGATTGGACGCCCCTAAAATCACCGTCGAAACCTTGGGGTTGTCGAGGCACCAACCGATGGCTAGCTGGCCCATCGTGACATCAAGCTGCTTGGCGATTGGCTCAAGCTTTTGCACGATGGCGGCACTCTTGGGATCAGTGAGCATCTCCTTGAGCCATTCGTAACCCGGGAGCGATGCTCTCGAACCAGCAGGAATGCCGTTGGCATACTTGCCAGTCAGAAGGCCTGAGGCGAGCGGACTCCAGGTTGTGAGGCCAATGCCCTCCTCGTCGAGCAGTCGCTTGTACTCGACCTCAACCTTGTTGCGCGCGAGCATGTTGTACTCGGGTTGTTCAACCACGGGGGCGTGAAGATGCTGCTCTCTCGCCACCGCGATTGCCGCACGAATCTCGTCAGCTGACCATTCAGAGGTACCCCAATAATGGGCCTTGTGTTCGGAGACTAACTCGTGCATGGCGAAGACGGTCTCTTCGATCGGTGTCTCAGGATCGGGTCGGTGGCAGTAGATCAGATCGAGATGATCGAGGCCAAAACGCTCGAGGGAGGCGTTCACCGCCTCGATGAGGTACTTGCGATTCAAGGTGAACTTTGCATTGACCGTGTCGTGGATTCCCCAGTAGAACTTGGAAGAGACTAGGTAGCTGTGACGGGGCCAGCCCAGTTGTGCGATCGCCGCTCCCATGATCCGCTCTGACTCGCCGCTCGAATAGGCCTCGGCGTTGTCGAAGAAGTTGATCCCTTGCTCGTAGGCGTAGCCGAGGATCTCGGTCGCCTCACCGACACCGATTTGAGGTCCGAACGTTACCCATGACCCGAATGAGAGTTCGGATACCTTGACTCCTGCACGTCCTAATCGTCGATAGTTCATCTGCTTCCTTTCGCTTGTTGGTTCCTCCACTCTACCAGCCAGCCCAACCAGTTCTGGTTTGGGTGGCGCCAGAAGAGCTTGTCACCCACGTGGATTGGGCTTGAGTTGTTACCCAACGGCAATGATGCCAGGGCTCGGATCGTGGCGAACGGACGGCTAATGGCTACCGTGCGATGCAATTGATCGCAGGTTCCGGAGCGCATGCGCGATGTTTCCGTTCGAATCGATGGTTCACGCCATGGCTGGCGCCGCTACAGGATAGGTCCAGCGCCAGGGGATAGGTCCAGTGCAATGGCTCGGCTCGTGCGGGCCAAGTACAATGGGTGACGTGATTGACCACGAATGCCAGGATCAGGCCGTGGCGAGCCAGACACCGCCCGCTGGCCTTCGATGGCATCGCGTGGGCGTTCTCGGCGACGCGTCCAACACTGCTCATCGGGTATTCTGCGGTCCCGTCGCCAGCCCTGGAGAACCCCTTCGCTGTGACGTGGAGCCAAGATGGTGTCCACAAGACCTGATGTGGCCTGTGGGCGTTGGCTCGCGATCAGTAGCTGAGGGTTGTCCGTGTGCTCGCGCCTCGCGCGCGATGCTTAGACGGCGACTAGCCACAAGGCGGTGGTGGGTCATAACGAGCCACGTTGGAGCCAGTCATCCTTTGCCTTCTGACGATGGAGCTGTCAGTAGTGGAGTTGACCGTAATGTTCCGACCCGTCGGCCCCTAACGGCGAAGTATTGGGCGCATAACCAGGTTTTGGTTGGCGAGACCGGCGGCGTCGATGTTGACCCTGTTCAAACAGGTACAGATCAAGTAGGTGGCGGTCAGTTGGCTGACGAGCCAACCGATGGTATCTACTTCGATGGCGTCACGGTGCGTCGACAAGGTCGATGATCGTGGAGGAGCGACTGCAACAGGCATTCGAAGAGAAGTGTCATCGTCGACACTTCAAGATTACGCGCGAGCGCCAACAGGTCTTTGAGGCACTGTTGCGCCAGGAACACCCGGTGACGAGGTCGTACCTCTTAGCAGAGCTGACCAGCGAGGGGATCCATCCACCGACGCTGTATCGCACGATCGATGCGTTCGTGGCGGCGCAGATCGTGCAGGCGATCTCGCTCAATGGAGATGTCGGGTACGAGTTGTTGCCACCCTTTGCCCCCCATCACCATCATTTCCATTGCCTGAGCTGTCAGAAGGTCATCGGCTACGAGGTGTCCCCGACGGCAGAGCTTGATGAGTCGAACATGCCGGGAGAGGCGAGATATCACCAGGTTGACGTCTATGGCGTTTGTCGCGAATGCCTACAGGCGGGGGAAGGTGCTATCGATGTTGTGGCTCCCGCAGTCTGTGTCGTTGACGGATCGCTATGAATCGCTGGGGCGCCGCTCTTGAGGCTAGGGACCAGGGTGAACCGTGTTGGAGCGTCATGAGAGGAGACTTGCGATGAGTTGGTCACAGCGCAAAGTGACGGTTCGACGATGACAGGCGCCGAGCGTCTCGTCGCTCGCCTAAGCGAACTCGGCGTCAGCCATGTATTTACCAATCCCGGTACCACGGAACTCGAACTCGTTCGCGCACTCACAACGTGTGAGTCGGTGACTCCCGTGCTCGTCGCGCAGGAGTTGGTCGCGACGGCGGCAGCCGATGGTTTTGGCCGTATCCGAGGTGTTGGTGCGGCACTGTTGCACCTTGGGCCCGGCTTTTCCAACGGGGCCGCCTTTGTCCACGATGCTAGGCGTGCCCACACGCCGATGCTCGTGATCGTTGGCGAGCATCCAGCATCCCATCTTGAACTCGATGCGCCGCTCAATACCGACCTGGCGGCCATCATGGAGCCCTTCTGTGTAGCGGTCGTGGTGATCGATGATGTCGCCACGATTGATGCTCGTTTGGATGCAGCCATGCGCAGTGCCCACTCACTAGGCGGCCCCGTCGGTGTCATCGCACCCCAGGACGTCATGGCCGCTGAGGTGCCGCCGTCATCATGCGTCACGCCGGTTGTGAGCCACGCAGCTGGGATCGCAGCCCGTTCCCAACGCATGGCGATTGCCCACCCACACGATGTCATCACCCCACATGTCACCACCGTCGATGTCACCGAGCTCGATCAGAAAATCCTGGGCGACGATCCGTTGTTCATCGTTGGCTCCACCGCCTTGTTGGGAGCTGGTCCTGCTCAGATCATGGCGATCGCAACCAAGGTCAACGCGCGGTGCGTGGCGGAGGTTTTTCCGGCCGTGATGGAGCGGGGTACGGGCGTCCCCTACCTGCCACGGCTGCCCTACTTCCCTGATCAGGCTCGGGCGGTGATCGGCACTCCAAGCGCAGTCGTCTTCGTCGGTGCCGGAGAACCGTTGGCCTATTTCGCTGAGGAGGGTCGTTCTGGGTACCTGTTCGATCGAGGGGTGCCACGCGTACAGGTTATGGCGATAGGCGGTGACGCCGAAACCATCCTTTGGCAGTGGTGTCGACATCTCGGATTGAAGGACTTGGGCGAGGTGCGCGGTGTTCTTGACGCTAAGGCGGCAAACGAGTTGCGTGAGGCTCCACCCTCATATCTCACGAGTGGTGACGAGGTCTTGACGATTGAGCGCCTGGGTGAGGTTTTCGCGGCCGCTATCTGCGAGGGTGATGTCATCGTCGACGAGGGGAGGACGAGTTCGGCGCCAGCCTTTCTCCATGCAGACAAGGCCCCACCGCATCGATATCTGGCTCATCCTGGTGGTGCGATCGGCGGCGGACTTGGCTTGGCACTCGGTGCGGCGCTGGCCAGTGGTGCCCGGGTGCGCGCGTTGGTGGCCGATGGTGGCTCCTTGTATGCACCCCAAGCGCTGTGGACGATGGCTCGGTGCAATCTCCCGATTGGTATCGTCATCGTAGCCAACGACGGCTATCGCATCCTGCGTCTTGAGATGCGGGCCAGGGGTATTGAGCCGGCCTCCGATGAACTCACCAGACTTGGTGGTCCCGCCATTGACTACGTAGCGCTGGCGCACGCTTTTGGCGTCGATGGATATCGAGCCAGAACGGTCCACGCATTGACGGCGGTGCTCAGCGATCGACGCAACGCGGTCACCCCGTTCTTGGTGGTGGCTGAGCTCGACCAGAGCTGAGTAACGAGGGGGCACAATTCCTACGGTGCCAGTGCTCTTATGGTTAGAGGTTGTGGTATCCGGCGCGCTGGAGTAGTAATGCTATCTATCGGGTGGATGCAACAGCGATGCCAATGACGCTGCCTGGCTCGTGTGGATCTAGGCCGACAGTCTGCATCGATCGGACCGGGTCGCCAACACCAGCGTGGGCCCACTAGGCCAATCGAAGGCCGTGGTACCATCAGACATCCAGACGCTTTACGACCAGAGGTTCTACTTGGTGTCGATTGCGTTGCGGGTGCTGATGTCCCTTGGCCGGTGATATCCCTGGGCAGGCGTATCGGCGGCTGATCTCCAGGGATGGTTCGCGCCACCTGTGCTACGATCAGAAGAAGACCAGCAGCGGAACGACCGAAACGAAGGTCGCGAGGTAACCGAGGTACGCCGGCCACCATCGAGACGGGTTTGATCGACTCCAGATCAGCACCGAGGTTAACCAGAGGATGTCCGTTGCACGAAAGTACGAGGAATTGTTCCAGACCTCTTTTGAGAGTGAGAGCGTGAGCGCCAACATCAGCACCCATGCGACTTTGAGATAGACGGGGACATCGGGACTGTTGAGGTTGAGGGCCGCGAGCACAACGAAAAGGCCGATGATGGCGAGCTGGCCAAACCAGATGAGGTTGGTGACATCGAGCGTGTGGGCGTGGTGAACGATGCCCACCAGCACCGAATAGACAGGTATTCCGACATTGCCCTTGAGATCGCCGCTGAGCGCAACCCGACCGAGAATTTCGCGCAACACGAACTGCCACCCTACGAATGCGACGCCAGGAATCAAGAAGACGAGGGGGTTCATCGACGATCGATGGCGTCGGATGATGACGACCAGCCAAATGATGCCAAGGCCGATGGGTACGATGAGCTCGGTCTCGAGCGCCAGACCAGCGAGGGCAAAGCTGACGCCGGCGAGGATGGTGTGATCGAGTTCGTAGAGGTACATGCCCACGAGCAGCAGTGCTGCTGCGGTTGGTTCGGCCAGGTCACGCCCGGTACTCATGGTGTAGCCGAAGTAGCCACCAAGGAGTAGTCCGACCATGGCCGGGTGCGCGCTGTTTCGGGCGAGCTTTGCGCCCATGTAGGCGATGGTTGTCACGGCGATCAGGTTCACGATCACCAGTGTGTAGGGGACCCAGTGGTCATGTCCAAGGGCAAGGATCCAGGCCAGCACGGGATAGACGATACGTTGATCGCGAAAGGCCCCGTTTAAGGTGATGCCAAAGGCATGTATACCTAGATCGAACGGGTCAAGGGCGAGGCGCAGGAAGAATTGACCATCGTAGCCGGTTCCGTGATGTTGGTATAGGTACGAGGGGAGTTGTGCGCGGTTGGCGAAGGTCGTGCCGATCAGCGCCAAGCTGGAGATTTTTCCCTTCGCGACGACAACGGTTCGCTCGCTAAGATAAAGGGCATAGACGACGAAAATGGTGGTCGCCGCAACGCGGGGCGCTCGTGTTGATTCCGAGGTCGTTGCGGTATGCACGCAACCATCGTAGCAACCGTCACATTCGACCAGGCGAATGTGGAGTAGCACGTCGTTGTCTGGTCGGAATGCCGACTGTTTCTCAGAGCAAATTCAGGAGTTGCTTACTAGCCTGGAGCGGGGTGATGTAGATGGATTTTTCTAAGAAAATAATGCTCCTGGGTGTCGGTATCCTTGTCGTGCTCCTGGTGGCTGTCGGTATCGTTGTCGTGCCGAGTCTTCATGGCCAGTCCAGTGCGACGTTGGCGTCGAGTGACTCGAGCACCTCCAAGGCACCGGTGGTGGTGGCGTCCGTGACCCCAAGCCCTGGGGCTACCGATGTTCGTCCTAATGCTGCAATCACCATCAGCTTTTCAACCGCGATCAGCTCGCATACACCGATGCCGACGCTGAGTCCTCCGATTGCCGGCTCTTGGTTTTTGGAGAATCCCACTACCATCGAGTTCGCCCCTGATGCTAGCTACACCCCGGGTGGCTCGGAGAGTTTGACGATACCAGGTGGCCCCACAGGTATTTTGGCGACCTCTGGACAACGGCTCCAGAATCCAGAGCAAGCCTCCTTTACTGTCGCGCAAGGGTCGCTTTTGAGAATGCAACAGCTTTTGGCACAACTCAACTACCTCCCCGACAGCTTCCACGCTACCAGCCGGTTGGCCTCCAATGCCGATCTGGCGTTAGTGCAAAAGGGTAACTTCAATGTTCGTTGGGCTGACGAACCCTCATCGCTACAGGCGACCTTCTATCCTGGTGCCTGGGGTGTTGCGACCCAAGCGGCCATTATGTCCTTTGAGAAGGTGAGTGATCTACCGGTCAATGGTGAGCCCTCCTCTACGGTGTGGTCAGCACTGCTTGCGGCTGCAGCTAAGCACCAGATGGACCCACACCGGTACTCCTATATCTACGTCTCGAAGTCACCACTGCCTGAGACACTGAAGCTCTGGATCAACGGCAAGGTGGTGCTCACGAGCATCTGCAATACTGGTGCTGGCGCTGACGATACCCATCAGGGCACTTGGCCGGTTTTCCTTCGCTACAAGCAGGCCTACATGAGTGGGACCAACCTCAACGGGAGCCATTATCACGTGCTCGTCCACTGGATTAATTACTTCCATGGGTCGGTCGCGGTGCACGGTTATCCACGGGCCAAGTACGGTTTCCCGCAAAGTGATGGTTGTGTGGAGCTGCCGATCCCAACGGCGGCGGTCGTCTACCCGATGGTGCACATCGGAACGATGGTGACAGTCCTCTAGTCCGATCTTAGTGATGGATGGGCTGCGCCTGTATATGATGGCGCGTGTTCCTCGTTCGGAGTGTTGCAGCGTTGTGTAGAGGCGGTGAACGGAGCCAACGCGCTGATGTGTTGTTGCGAGCAACCGTGCGAGTTTTTCGTTGATCTGAACTCTCGGTCGACGCTCAACGCAAGGTCGACCTCGGACCTGTGGTTAGGCACCCCCATTGGTGGTGGTTGGTGTTTACGACAATGTCTGGAAGGGGGTTTTTCGCCTTGTGGCGTGACACTAGCTGCGTACACAACGGGCCGTGTCGATCAGGGAAGAGCCCGTCGCTCAGGAAGGCACTTGCCGTCCTGTGGCGAGGTCAGCAGCATCTTCGGCTCCGGTGTCGCGCAGCATCCCCTTCAACGATGTCAGGGCCACTCCTAGTAACGATATCAGCGCCGATGATGCTGTCTTTGTTCACGATTGCGGAATGAGTGCAAATGGTGCCCATACAAGCCTCGATAACGGGTTTGTTGAGCGATCGGCGATGCTGTGACCGCGAGTTGGTTCTCGCCTTCAACAGTGCGGGGTGAACAGTCACCAGGAATGAGCAGCGGATACCAGGGCACCGAGGCGTCGATACCAAATGGCGATAACTGCGCGCCGATGTGCCTCTGGTCCGCTGTGACTGGCTGGTAGAGAGTTCATCGTTCGACAATGCCCTGCTCAAGCGATCGTGCGCAAGGTGGTCTTGGGTCGGGCGAAGTAACTTCGATTGGCCGATCGCAGGTGAACATCGCTTTGCGGCTGTTGTCTGTCAAGAGGCTCCTCATCGCCTGCGGCTGATCGAGAACCGTCCGGCTCAGTGCATCAGACACCATTGAATCACAGTCGACCAACGTATGGGCGCCAACGGCTCGAGTTTTGCAGCTTGCTACCGGGGCAGCTGTGGCCGATGGTGACCTTGCTGGTTCGATCGTCAGCGACCAGAACGCCATGCCAGGACCGCCTTCACGATGTGGCCAATGACCAAGACGGCGAGAACGAAGAAGACGAGTTCGTGGGTAAATTCTGCTCCACCTTGAATCGAGAGCGGTATGCGCCCCGGAGTGCGCAGGGCGAGCCCGGTCAAGACTGCCAAGATCCCAAGGGCCGCCACCGCGGCGGTGAAGAGTCGCTGGCCAACGTTGTACTTTTCGGGCTGAGCACCCTCGGGTGAAGGACTTGCTCGATGTAGCCAGTCACCGATCGTCCCGTGCCAGGATTCCAATTGATTGAGTGGTGCAATCATCAACTCATGGAGATCTCCACGTAGCGCGCGTCCCCACGGGCCGATGAGTCCCAGCACGAGGACCACGGTTGCGGTGATGCCGGTGTCGATGTGAATCCGATTGATGAGCGGTCTGGGTAGGTGGGCCGAGAGGGCCGGAACAAACAGGATCGTCCCTGTCCCCAAGAGGATGAGCATTGACGCAGCGATCACCCAGTGGATGATCTTCTCGACGATGTCAAAACGGGTCTTACGATCGCCGGTCGCCGGCGAGGGGCTAGGAGATGGTGGCATTCACCGGATACCCCCGCTGCTCCCAGTACCCCGGGATTTGGTGAGCGATAAAGTTGATTCGATTGAGCCATTTGACTGACTTGTAGCCGTACATGCTGGGTACCAGCAAGCGAACCGGTGCGCCATGGTCTGGTGATATCGGCTTACCCTCGAGATCGAGGGCGAGAAGCACGTCGGAAGCTCGAGCCTGGGACAGACTGAGGGAATCAGTGTAGACACCATCGGCGCTGTAAAACTCCAGAGCATGCACCCCTGGATGAGGGTCAACCCTTTCGATCACGTCAGCAAGTCGAACGCCGGCCCAATGGGTGTTGGGTACCGTCCATCCAGTGACACAGGTGAAGGTGAAGGTCACCTCGTGTTGGGGCAGGGAGCGAAGATCGTCGTAGGAGAGCGTGACTGGTCTTGCGACGCTGCCGTCGATGCGAAGATGAAACGATGCTGGTTTGATCTGTGGAATCGAACCGGTGACCGTGTAGATCTCGAACCCGCCGAGGCTAAAGCCGCCTGCGTTGGCGAGACCACTGACGGTTTGGGCGATATCGTGGCCAAACAGTGTGGTCGCGACCCCAGCCCCAAGCACGGAGAGAAAGACTCGTCTGCCGACTCGACGGCCAGTGGGTGGGGGATTGACAGGATCCATACTTCCAGTATTGTCGGAATTTATCGTTATGTAGAACCCAGGACTCCAGCAGGGATGCGGGTTGAGCGCGTTAATCGGTCAGCAATGGACCAAGGACAGAAGCCGACAGGGTCTTTGCGTGTTTGCTGACCCTTATCTGGCACCTCCAGAAGTTATCGAAGATTGCCAGGGTCACGAATTACGTTTGTTGGAGGTTGAAGTCAACGATGCAAGGTTGGAGCGCGAGCTCTGACGACGTCAGACAGATTAGGGTAGGACAACAGACAGATGGCTAGCCGATCAACCTGGCCCGTCGTCGTTGTGCAGCGGTTGGGCAGGACGCCGGCATCTGACCTGTGGATCATGGTAGGAGGAAAGCGACATCGGTGTCGGCCACCTGGCCCAACCTCTTGTTGTTGGTGACACAAGTGACTAGCGAAGCCCTGAACGTTGACGCCACCATTAAGCACCTGCCGTATCGCAAGTCATGAGCCGGGATGACCAACCAATTAACAAGCAAACAAGCAGGCAGGCAAGTCAACCTAGCGGCGTCGACGGATCGCGGCTCTTGTCGCGAGCCATCAGTCGCTTGGCGGTCGCTGTTGGGCCCTGGCGCACAAGTCAACGATGTGCGCCTCGTCAATCGGCACTGGGGTCCAATCGGTGCAGGGAGCTTGGCGTCGTATCGAGGTCAGGCGCCACGCTGATGGTGGCCGAAGGCGGCGCTTGTGACTATTGCCATTCCGGATCCTCGACATCTGGTTCCTCCCCAGAGTGTCGAAGTGCTGAGATTGCAACAACATAGGAGGCGAGCGCCAAGAGAGCGGTAGCCCCGAGAAAGGCCTCGCCGTCGGCGAGGGTCAGGTCGGCTAAGGTCGCCACAAAGGCACCGAGAACCCACGACAGTTGGAAGTAGGATTCGTAGCGGGCAAAGAGGCGTCCGTATTCGTGCTTTGCCATTGCGGTTTGTACGTTGGCGTCAAAGGCGATCTTGGCACCCCCGGCGGCGACACCAAGTACGAAGGCGATCACAATGGCTCCGGCAATGCCGATACTGAGGGTAGCGGCGACAAAGGCGACGGCCACGATCGCGATCGTACCGAGAATGACGATGGTCGTCTCGCCAAGCTTGCGTCGGATGAGCGGTGTCACTTGGGTTGCGAGTGCGGAGCCAAGTGAGCTTGCGACCAGTGCAGCACCATAGAGCCAGGTAGGGCTGTGGTCGTTCTTGAGGGCGAAAGCCATGAGGAAGACGAAGAACCCCACCTGGCCTCGCAGCACGCTCATGAGAAGCGACAGCGTGAGGGTCTGTGCGTAGGCGGGTCCGCTGGGGCGGCGTTTCTTGGTCGGTCGTGTCGTTACGCGCTCGACGGGGCGCGGGGGGAGGCGTTGGACGAGAGCACGGGCCTGATAGATGAAGACGGCTAAGGGGATTAACTCGACGATGAGATCCCAGCGGGCGCCGAGGAATGGTGTCTTCAAAATTCCCGCCCCAACGACCCCGGCGATAGCGCCTGATACGGCGGCGAGCAGCGTGATGTTGGCATTCGTCTTCACGAGGCTGCCAAGTTCAGCACGCGAGTCAGAGTCGAGAAGTTCCGGAATCAACGATGATTTCGAGACCAAGTATGCCTTAGAGGCGACCAAGTTCATGAGAGCTAACGGGAACAAGAGGAGTGAGCGGAGTTCGAAGATCATAAAGAAGGCTCCAACGAAGCGCACGATCCCTGAGCCGATGACGACGACGCGCCGGACCCGTGGTCCTCGGTCGATGATCGGGGAGATGAGAGGTGCCAGCACCGCGAATGGCGCCATGGTGAACAGAAGATACAGCGTCACCTTCGATCGCGCTTCGCCAGGCGAGATCGAAAAGAACAGCGATCCGGCGAGCGCCACCATCATCAACGTGTCCGAGGAGATAGAGAGCGCATGGATGCGACGCAGGACACCAAGGGGCGAACTCGCGTCGAAGTAGTTCGCGAGCCAGACCTTCGACCGTTCGGTTATGCGTCGATGCGGCTGAGGGGGCACGCACTCCATGCTAGCCAGCGAGCGCTCAGCGACCTTGGGTCTGGGACTGGCGACGATAGCGCGAGACCTGACCACTACTGGCGGCTCACCTATAGGCCCAGCCATTACGGGTCAAGGCATGGCAGTAGGATGGACAAAACGTTGGGTAAGTCGCCACATCTCATTGGGCGATTTATTGGGCACCGCGGTGCGTCGTCAACCGAGATTGTCAAGGAGAACCCAGATGGCGTGTGGTGGACGCCATCTGGGTCGTGGGGTGGGGTAGGAGTTAGGCTCACCAAGACTCGACGCTGACTCGTTAGTGAGCCTCCCTCCACTCTCGGTCCAATCGGGGTCCAGGTTGAGGAGTTTTACCCGTGAAAACAGGGACCTTTGCCCCTCGGTCTACCTCGTACGCCGTACTAATGTTGACAACTAATGGGTGTACTTCGTAACCAGATGGCATGGGCCATGGGGTTGCTGAGTTGGCATTATGGTCCGCTAGGGCGGGCCGAGGCCACGATGAGTTTGGTACTTGTTGCCAGACTGTAGTTACTTTCTTGGTTTTGATTGACAAAAAATTTTGGAGAAGAGAAGGAGCGTAGTCATGACAGTACGTAAGTATGATCGGATAGTTTTGGGTTACGATGGTTCCGAAATGTCAAAGCCCGCGCTTGCGTTTGCACTCGATGAAGCTCAACTTCGCAACGCTGAGTTGGTGTTGATCTATGCGTGGACCGAGCCTGACTATGGCTTTGGTCTTTCGGAGTCGGTGATCGGGGAGTTTGAGGCAACCGGCAATGCCCTCTTGGCTGGCGCCGTGGAGGAAGCCAAAAGGACGCATCCTGACGTGAAGGTCAAGACGGTGTTAGAGAGCGGCAATGCCGCGTCACGGATCATCGAGCAGTCCGAGAAGGCGGATCTCGTCGTGGTCGGGGCTCGTGGTCATGGTGGCTTTAGCGCTCTCTTGCTCGGTAGCGTCAGCGACCAACTGGTACATCACTGTCCGGTCCCAGTGACGATCGTTCGTGGCTAGAGTCCGGTTCCAACGAGGCTACGCCTCGTTGATCCCGATGGATTGGGACTAGTGTCGTCCTATGCGTATTCGACTCTTCATTGTTGAGGACCATGAGGTCGTTCGGCGGGGTATCGTCGCGTTGTTGAGCAACGACCCGGATATCGAAGTGGTTGGCGAGGCAGGAGGAGTTCACGAGGCACTTGATCGATTCGGGTTGGTCGAGGCCGATGTCGCCTTGCTCGATGTTCGTCTCGGTGACGGCGATGGGGTGAGTCTGTGCCGTGAACTGCGTTCGGAGGCGCCGGGCCTCAAATGTATCATGCTCACCTCCTTCTCCGATGACGAGGCGCTGTTTGCGGCCATCATGGCGGGGGCGTCGGGTTATCTGCTCAAGAAAATCAAGGTAGATGAGCTCCTTGACTCCATCAAGCGGATTGCGGCCGGGGAGAGCCTGATCGATCCGGGATTGACGACACGGCTGCTCTCGCGATTGCGCGATGGGGTCGATGACCCGCTTGCAAGCCTGACCGAGCAGGAGCGCAAGATCTTTGATCTTATTGTCGAAGGTAAGACTAATCGTGAGATCGCCGCCGAGGTCTATCTGGCCGAGAAGACGGTCAAGAACTACGTCTCGAATCTGCTTGCCAAGCTCGGGGTGCGCCATCGGAGCGAGGTTGCGGCGCTAGGGGCGCGGCTTGCGGAGCGCAAGCGATTCGATCATGAACAACAGTGATAGCGATTTGGGTCCCTGTTCTTGACAGCGTCTCGTCACCCGGCTAAGCTAGCTCGGGTGTTGGGATGTGCCGAAGATTTTGTTGCGCGAAGGTTATTGATGTCACGTTCATTGCATGACTAGTGGCAGGGTAGGGCTGTTTGTCCGAGGACTTCGTTTTCGTCTTGGTGCGCTCGTCTTCTTGCTGGTGGCGGCCATTGTCGCTATTCTCGGTGCGACGGTCGGACCGATCTATCTCGGTTCGGCTCAAAACTCCGTCCTGATCGGCGGGCTTCGTGATGCTCCGATCAGCAAGACTGGACTGCAAGTAAGTTCCAGCGGTGCCCTGAGCCGAGTCAAGTTGCTGGCCGCCGAACGTGCCGTTCCCCGTCTTGATGGACAACCACTCTTTCATCACGGGCTCCTGACCGCCTCGCTCCCTGTCTCGGTAAGCCCGCCGCCATCGCTCGGTAACGCCGTGCTCTCCTCCTTGTTCTTTGAGCGCTCCGACGTCTGTGCACACCTACAGCTCAGCAAGGGCCGCTGTCCGAGCACCAACACCCAGGTGCTGCTTTCGACGAGAACAGCGCACTACCTGGGGCTCAACGTCGGTGATCACATCCGTGCCACCGCCGGCCTGATCGCCGCTGGTGTCCCTGGGGCTGGAGCGACGGCGACCTACACGGTTGTCGGCACCTACGAGATCCCTGATATCTCCACCAACTACTGGTGGGGGAACAATTACTTCGCGTTTGGCTCAGGCTCGGGTTCGGTGGTGGCGCTCGATCCGATCATCGTGGCACCAGGTTTCTTCGGTGGCAAGGCGAGCTTTGGGGTCACTAGTACTGATAATCAGGCGGGCAATACCAGTTACTTTGGGGTCGACCGACTGTTGCAGATGCCGCTCGATGCGTCGGTGGTGACGTTCAGCAACTATCACCAAGCGGCCTCCGTTGTTGCCAACTACGTTGATGTGGTTGCCACCCATGACCGGGCACTGGCTAGCTCGGGGCTGGAGGGTGTGATCAACTCCATCGTCGCCTCCCAACACTCAATGTCCACCCTGGTAACGGTCATCATCTTGGAGCTGGTCCTGCTTGGCCTCATCGTCTTTGGTACCCTCATCTGGCGGATGGTCCAATCCAGAATGGGCGAGTTCCGACTCGCCCAACTAAGAGGCGTTCGCCCAAGAAGCATCGTCACTAGAGCCGTTGGTGAACCACTCGTGGTGCTGGTGGTCGCAGCCCCACTTGGCTTTATCGGCGCCTACCTCACGGTGTCGATCATTGGTCATAGCTACTTCGTCGCTGGAACCAAGCTCTATATCTTGCCCACCACCTACCTCGCGGGTCTTGCGGTCATCGTGGCTGCCCTCGTGGTGACCGTCGTTGCAGCTGGCACTGCGCTTCGTCGTGGGGTCCTTGAGGCAAGTCGCTCAGCGCTACGCAACCGTGGTCGTTTCCGCGCCCTCATCGACGTGTTGATCGTGGTAGTCGCTGGGGTCCTTACCGCCCAGCTCGTGATCGCCCCAACCAATGGCAACAACGTCGATCCCTTAGCCGGAGCCGCCCCAGCCTTCTTGGGTGCTGGGTTTGCCATCGTCGTCATTGCCTTGACCACTCTCGCACTCAGAGGTGCTCGCCGTCTCACCCGTAAAGGACGCAGAATCTCGTGGTACCTAGCAGTTCGCCAACTTCGCGCCCGCTCCCCAATGTTGCGCCAGATCATCCCCTTTGGCATGGCACTGGCCTTAGTGGTCTTCGGCTATGGAGCCCAGTCGGTCATCGCCCGTCATCGCAGCGATGTCGCTGGCTACGAGGTTGGCGCCGGCAAGGTACTCACCGTCTCACTACCAAAGAACCTCGGCCTCCCACGAGCCGTCGATCAGGCTGACCCGGGTGGCCATGAGGCCATGGCGGCTGAGCTCTACAAGGCCTCGAGTGGCACGACGTTGGCCGTCCAAGCCAGCAGGTTTGGCTCCGTCGTATTCTGGCCGAAGGCGGTCGGTACCGAATCGGTCGGAGCCATCGCTCGCCAACTCCATCCCTTTGGCTCCAAGGCGTTGCAGGTAACGTCGGCGCACTTGACCCTATCGACGCGCACGATTGGATCGGTGCCCGCCGGGGCGGCCGTGGATCTTGAGATCTCGATCCTGAACGAGGTCCAGGACAGCCCAAACATCATCTTCCTGCCGCTCTCCTCCAAGGAACAGACCGTCACCGAACCCACTGGGTGTACTCGTGATGAATGCCTGCTCTCGGGCATCGGGTATTCGGTCATTACCAATGGCGGTTTTGTCTCCCCGAATGCCCACTTTACCATTGATGTCAGCAATCTTCGAGGTGTTAGTGCAGCCGGTGCTGGTTCGAACCCCGATTCGGCCAGTGTCTTTGGGTCCCCGTGGCGGGCTGCGGGCGGGGTGCAGACATCGGTGTCAACCCACCCCAACCTCCTCTCCTTCACGGCCTACCCAGCCAGCGGTGGCTCCGACGTCGCCGTTGTACCCGCTAGTTACCCAACCTACATCCCCGCCATCGTCAGCCAGAGTGTCAAAGCGACCCTATCATCGAACTCGGTCTCAGCCGTTGGCACCGGTGTCACCGTTGGTCTCGATGGCAACCAGATCAACATCCGCCCCATCCTCACCCTCTCCTCACTACCTTCGGTTGGTACCGATGCCAGCATCGTTGACCTCACCCAAGCTGAGCTAGCCCAAGACTCTGCCTCCCTCGCCAGTAACGAGATCTGGCTCGCCAAAGGAGCCAACCCCTCGATTATCCACCGACTCCAAGCCGAAGGGGTCACCATCGACTCCATCACCTCAGCCAAGTCCCTGGCTGCCTCCTATGCCAATGAACCCCTTGGCCTTGCCGAACGCCTCTTCCCAATCGCTGCCGCCGCTGGCATCATCGTCGTCCTCCTTGGACTGGCCTTTGAACTCTTAGTCGAGGGTCGAGGCAGAATCCCCGAGTTTGCCGCCATCCGTGTTCTTGGGCTCTCAAGAGCCCGACTCGTCATCGGCTATATCCTGGAGGCCACCATCTTGGTCGTAGCTGCCGCCATCGCTGGCGTTGGAGCCGGCCTCCTTGGAGCCCGCCTAGCCCTTCCAGCCCTCCCCGAGATCGACTCAGGACTCGATGGCCTCCACTTTGGCTATGTCCTCCCCGTCCTTGGCGAGATCGCCGTCGTTGTCGTGGTCTTGGTCGCCGCGATCATCGTTGGCGCCATCGCCGCCATCCGGGTCGTTGGACGCGCAAGCTTTGATGAGTTACGAGCAGGTGACCGATGACCCAAACCCAACTTTCCATCCGCGTGGTGGGCCTTGTCCATCTCTATCCCATCCCTGAGGGTGATGTCGTTGCCTTGCGTGGGGTGGACCTTGAGATCGCCCCTGGCGAGGTCGTTGCCCTCCTTGGCCCCTCTGGCATGGGCAAGTCCACCCTGTTACGCCTCATCGCTGGCCTGTTTAACCCCTCGGCTGGACGGATCTTCCTCGGTGACAAAGACATCAGCCAATACAAGCCCCGAGAGCTGGCCAAACTGAGAGGCCGCCAAGTCTCCCTCGTCCTCCAAGGGGCACCCAACAACCTCATTGGCTATGGAACCGTACGAGAGAACCTCATCTTTGCCGCTGACACCAAGGCATCTCGTGTACGTGCCACCGAACTCCTTGACACCCTTGGCCTTGCCCCCATTGGTGACCGGGTGGTTCGCACCCTCTCAGGTGGCCAACAACAGATGTGTGCTCTCGCCGTTGGCATGGTACACAACCCAAGCGTGCTATTGGTCGATGAGCCAACCAGCCAGCTCGATCACGTGAGCCGTGATCTGGTCGTTGACCTGTTGACCCGCATCAACGCTGAGTATCACACCACCGTGGTCATCGTCACCCATGACCCCCACATCGCCCAAGCGATGCCAAGGACCATCACCATCCGAGACGGAAGGGTTGGGGCTGAGGGTCGCTTTGGCGAGGAGTTTGCCGTCGTTGGCCAAGACGGCACCCTTCAGCTCCCTCCACACCTACGCCACGTGTTGCCACCTGACTCCCTCGTCAAGGTCACCCCGATCGACCAGGGACTCGAACTCCGTCTCATCAACGAGGCTGACCATGGGTGATGTCGCCGCCATCTGGGTCCGTGACCTGATCGTCTACCGTGGTAGCCAACGCATCTTGGCCATTGACGCTATTGACATCAACCGTGGCGAGATGCTCGCCCTCATTGGCCCCTCTGGCTCTGGCAAGACCACCTTGTTACACACCATCTGTGGTCTCGTCCAACCCGATGAGGGATCGGTGATGCTCGCTGACACCACCAAGGCATCAAGACCAATCAGCCTCCACGACACCGCCCTCATCCCACAGGCCTTTGGTCTCGTTGCCGCCCTCAGTGTTGCCGAGAACGTGGAGCTAGGTAGAAAGCTCTGGCGCGGTGGACAAGGAGATCCCCGCCCAGTCGATGAGCTCTTGGCCATGCTCGGCCTCGATGGACTGGCTAACCGCTTGGTGCGTGAGCTCTCCGGTGGCCAACAACAACGGGTAGCTATCGCCAGGGCCCTGGCGTTAGCCCCTCGCATCCTCGTAGCCGATGAGCCAACCTCAGAGCTTGACGCTGGTAACCGCGAACGGGTGATGGAGATCCTTGCCAATCACGCCAAGGCCAGCAACGTCGTCATCATCGCCGCCCACGACCAGACGATCACCGAATACGCCACCCGCAGCCTCGAGCTCGCCGATGGCCAACTCGTCACCGAAGGGGGTTAGGTCCCAGCGGTGGCGACATTCTGCCCGGAAAGGGTAGGAGTGTGCATCGCTGGTGGTTAGTCCTCAGAGCTCGCTTTGGGGTAGGGATCGACCTGAGTAATGAGGCTTGCAGTGGTGCGTGCGAGATTCACGGCATGGTCGCCAAAGCGTTCGAGGAAACGTCCGACCAATGCGAGCTCCATCGCGATGGCGATCGGTGGTTGTGATGAGGCAACTTCGGTCATGAAGGAGACATGCAGGTCGTCGAGGCTCTCGTCGAGCTGGTCGAGATGGACCGCGACCATCGGGTCTTGGACGTCGAAGGCGACGGAGGCTTGGGTCCACATCGATGCACCCAGCTCGGCCATCTGCTCCATGATGCCGCGACAGCGAGGTTTCAGGTCACGGGTCAGGTCGAGGGCGGCTTTGCGTGCGATATGTTCGGCGAGGTCACCACTGCGTTCGAGTTCTGGAATGATGCGCACAATGCCGACGAGATAGTGCAACTCGCCAGGTTTGTGGTCATCGTCCATGAGGCGTTGGCTCACCTCACCTTGGAGGGTGCTATAGAGTTCATCGATATGGCGCTCTCGGTCCACAAGCCTGGTGGCGATTGAGGTATCGCTATGCAGGAGGGCCTCTTTGGCACCAACAAAGCTATCGCCAACCAGGGCAAAGAGTTCTAGCACGCGCTTGTCGATCGACGTGGACCGATAACGTGCTGTGATAGTCATGATGTAACCAGTCTAGGAGTTGTGGCCCCCTGATCACGATGGGGCGGCTGTTGGCGGACCCGGGTCGTGTTGTCTCCGAGATCGTGTGCGAACCCAACTTCAATCCAGATGATCTTTGGCCTCTGGCCTTGCGTGGTAGGGACGGGGCACCTTTGGGTATGGGGAGGCAATGGGTACCTGAGCAACTGAGGTCCACCGAGAACCCTAACCATCCCCAGGATGTCCATGGATGGCTCAATGTTGCTGGGTTGGTTGGCTCTGTCCTTGTCCTTGAGCGGTCGATCGTCGTGCGTAACGAGAGCACGCCGCCAGGCCGTGGTTCTCGTCGTCAGTGGCGTCGGCCCAACTAGCTGCGAGGTGTCGGCGCCGACCGAGAGCTCGACCAACCGCTGGCAAGCACGACCTGTCGCGAGCGACGGGGTGAATTGGTGCGTGGTGACAGTTAGCGGCGACTTGGTTGACGTAATTCATCGAGTCTGTCCGCATCGTTGAGTCGTGCCATCTGATTGCACGGTCCAACCCAGTCATGAGCGGCCAGCGAGACATGGGGCCGGACCGGTCAAAACGGGGCAGATCCCAAGCAGGACAAGGACGTGTCGCGAGTGTTGGCGCTTTCAGCGTTGGCTTCAGAGCCGTTGTGGTTTTCGTCGCGAGCGCGTGGCTGGGCCCGTCAAACTCCTTTAGGGACTCTGATCGGCTTGCTCGGGGCCGACTCACCAACGACTCGAGTCCGGTCATGTTGAAAGCGGCCACATGAAACACTCCCCACATCGCAAACGGCCACATCGAAGGAATTCACGTCGAGCGAGAACGGCTAGATGTGGCCGCAAAGTGATCGTTAGGCTGGTTCGTGCCCGGACATATCCGCGTTCTTACGCGCCTTGGCGACGAGATCGACCATGAGGGGATCCAACTCCTCGACGCTGAACCGTACGCCAGCGGCGTCGACGCCTGGTCCGGCATGCCAGCCCTCGGCGACATCGACATGGTTCCCGGCCACATCGAAGACGCGACCGGTGATTGAGCGGGAACGATCAGAGCCCAACCACACGACGAGTGGTGAGATGTTCTCGGGTGCGAGTTGCTCCTTGGCCTTGACGTCGTCATCGGCCACTATTCCAAGATTTTCAGTCATACGCGTGAGCGCAACTGGGGCGACGGCGTTGACGGTAACCCCGTAGCGACCGAGTTCCATGGCGGCGATGTTGGTCAGCGATGCAATGCCGGCCTTAGCCGCGCCATAGTTGGCTTGACCGACGTTGCCATAGATCCCTGAGGCTGAGGTCGTGTTGATGATGCGGGCATCGCGCGGCGTGCCGGCCTTGGAGAGCTCTCTCCAGTAGCTCGCCGCCCAGTGGATCATATTAAAGGTGCCTTTGAGGTGGACACCGATGACGAGATCCCACTCGTCCTCGGTCATGTTGATGATCATCCGATCACGGAGGATGCCGGCGTTATTAACCAAGACATCGAGTCCGCCAAACGTGTCGATGGCGGTGTTGACGATGCGTTGCGCTCCCTCCCAGGAGGAGACGTCGTCGCCGTTAGCGACCGCCTCGCCGCCAGAGGCCCGAATCATGTCGACAACCTCGCCTGCGGGTCCACTGCCAGAGCCAGATCCATCGACCTCCGCGCCGAGGTCGTTGACGACGACCTTGGCTCCGTGTTCAGCAAAGAGCAGCGCGTGTGCACGCCCAATGCCACGACCTGCCCCGGTCACGATCACAATCCTCTGGTCACAAAACTTTGCCATTGCTCCTCCTTCTTCTACGTTCTTAGTCTACGACGCCGGACAAGACATGAAAAGGCAGCTTGAGTGTTTTTTGCGCTAACTGACTTATATCAAACCCGGGAACGCTCTGGATTCCTTATAGCGCTTGCTATGCCTTCCGGGAGCGAGGTTTTTGGTGAGCGGAGGATGGTGACGAGCGTCTCAACCACGGCCTTGGAGGCGGCCGATTGGATGCGATTGCGGTATCGACCGATGCCTACCCGCCGGGGGTTGAGGTCGACGATTGGGATCGAGACTCGGGGGGTTGGCTGCACGAGGCTCAGGATGGCGCTCGACGGGAGAATCGCAGAGCCGTAGCCCCCAAGCGCCAGGATGGCAACGACGTGTAGGCCATCGATCTCGGCGGTGTGTTTGAGTTGGAGGCCCCGCGTAGCAGCCATGGCTTCGAGCTCTTCTCTAAAGCCTATGTGGCTGGGCGGGACGATGAGGGGATACTGGACGGCTTCGTAGAGCGAGATCGACTCCTGGTGAGCGAGGGGATGCTCGGGCTCGGTTATGAGGACGTAGGTCTCAGTGAAGAGGGACTCGAAGGTGAGACCATCGATCGTAAGTGGGGTAGTGAGCAGCGCGAGGTCGATGTTGCCAGAGTGCAGCCGCCGCTGAAGCGAGGCAGCGGTGCCCTCGGCGATCTCTAGCTCAATCCTGGGGTGTGCGGAGCCCAGTTGATCAAGCAAAAGAGGGAGGAGCCAGCTTGCGGTTGTGGCGATGATGCCGAGGCGAACCCGGCCGGTGATGTCGGCCTTGAGGCCATCGAGATCGGTGTAGATCTCCTCGAGCTCCTCAAGGAGTCGGCGAGACCGGCGAGCGACGATCTCTCCCTCTTCAGTGAGGGTACCGGTGCGACGGTCGATGAGCAGGGTGTTGAGCTCGCGCTCGAGGCGTGAGATGTGACTCGAGATGTTCGACTGTACCGTGTCGAGTGCCTCGGCGGCTGCAGAAAAGCTACCTGCCTCTTCGACCGCGAGGAGCGAACGTAATTGGCGGAGCTCCATGCGCTTAGCCTATCGGAAAAAGTGATATGAAGTATCATAAAAATGCTTTGGATTCGGGGCCGGTGGTGGTTAGTATGTAATACAGCAACGGAGATGGTTCCCCCCCCAAACCGTTGCTCCTAAAAGGAGCCGGCACCCCCCTGCCGGCTCCTTTCAATTTTTGTCGGTTCTGCGCCGCACATCAGGTTTGGGCGGTGCGCGAAAAATGACAACTTGACAGGGCTGTTTGCAGGGTTTGTTGCACGGTGCAACGTGCACAGGCTCATCGGTACCGAGTCGGTCGTAGCCCTGTGTCACGCCGTTATGAACCTTTCGTGCGCTCGCTCTCCTGGACGACACCTTTCTGGATAGGGTGTGCGTTTCTGGGGGGCGCCAAGGTCACCTTGATGAGGCCCCCAAGCTAGTGGGTAGGCTTAAGGAACTATGAACCCTTCTCTCCGGACAGATTTGGCGCGCCGCGCGGCACTCGTGAGTGCTTTGGCTGCGAGGTTCGTGCCGGGTTTTCAAGGGCAGACCCTTCCCGGGCGTATCGCTCTGGCGATCGACCCTGACTTTCTCTCCCATCGGCACGCCAAGGGTCTTGCAACACGATCCATCGTAGTAACCGGCACCAACGGTAAGACGACGACGACCGCCTTCGTTCGGGCGCTGTTGGGTCCTAAGGCACTGGCTAATCGCGGATCGAACCTTCCGTGGGGTGTGGCTACGGTGTTGGCCAAGGGTAATGGGCATGCGACCGGTGCTGTGTTTGAAGTTGACGAAGCGTACGTGCCATCGGTGGCGACAAGTCTTGCGCCGGCCGTCCTTGTCTGGTTGAATATGTCACGGGATCAACTGGATCGTAACCTCGAGGTGCGTCGATTAGCGGCGAGGATCGCCGAGTCGGCTGCGGTGATCGAGACGGTGGTGGCCAACGCTAGCGACCCGTTGATCGTCGCGAATGCGAATCTCTTTCGGCGTTCTATCTGGGTCAAAGGCCCTGAGGGCTGGCACCAGGATGCCCAATCGTGCCCGCGATGTACGGGCGAGCTGACGTATGAGAGCCAATGGAGTTGTGAGGCCTGTGGCCTCTCGGAGCCACAGGCGGACTACGAGGTAGACGAACAGAGGCGCGTGAGGGCGCGAGGGATCTCGCTTGGCGTTCTTGACCCAGGCTTGCCTGGGGGGTTCAACCTCTTGAATGCTCTGATGGCGGCCGTCGCTGTTGGTGAGGCGACCGGCAAACCGCTTGGGGAGCTCATTGGACGTGTGTCGGTATCCACCGGTGTTGATGGGCGCTTTGGGACCTGGTGGTTGACGAAGTTGGCAACGACGCCATCGCTTGTCACCTATCTCGCTAAGAACCCTGCGGGTTGGCACGCCAATCTCAGTCTCATCGGTGCCCTGGAGGGTGAGCTTGTGCTTGGGCTCAATGCCCGTGTAGCGGACGGGTGCGACACCTCCTGGATCTGGGATGTCGACTTTGAAACACTGTATGGCTCGCGGTCTTCGGCACGGGTCATTGCAACGGGGGAGCGAGCAACCGATCTTGCCTTGCGCCTTGAGGTGGCGGGCTTTGACGTCACCGTCGTATCGTCTCAGGTTGAGGCCCTTCGATTGGCTGCGCGCCGCCAGGGATCGGTGGACCCGACGGGTTCGGTGGGTGGCAATCGCATCCTCTATCTTGGCAACTACACCGCGTTTCGCGCGTTGGTGAGCGATTTGGAGAAGCTAGGGGCGATCCAGGGAGTCGGTGCCGGGGTGGTATCGTGAGTGTAAAAATCGTCTCCATCTTCCCCGAGGTGCTTGGCACCTACGGCGACCATGGAAACGCCCGCATCCTGGCCCATCTCGTTCGTCGGAGTGGGGAGACGCCGGAGGTGGTCACGGTCTCAGTCAACGAGGCAGTACCGCTCGATGGTGATGTGTACTTACTTGGCGGGGGTGAGGATGGCCCCCAGTCGCTGGCGGCTCGACGCCTGAGAGAGGGCTCACCGCTGCACCACGTGGTTGAGCGCGGGGGTTCGATTCTAGCGGTCTGTGCTGGCTACCAGCTCCTGGGTCGCAGCTTCGTCGCCGAAGGCAAGACTCTCGCTGGGCTTGGGCTACTCCCAATCGAGAGTGTTCCAGCCCCAAAGCGGATGGTGGGAGAGGTGTTGTCCGAGCCGTTGATCGGGATCTCGCAGGCGTTGATGACGGGTTTTGAGAACCATGGCGGCATGACCATTCTCGATGACGGTGCCCAACCCCTGGCCAGGGTGCGGCATGGCAACGGGAACGGTGACGATGGCTACGACGGCGTGATCCACGCTTCGATCATCGGCACGTACATGCATGGTCCGGTCTTGGCTCGAAACCCTGGGTTAGCGCAACTGCTCCTGGCTCGGGTGGGGATCGCGGTTGAGCCGTCGGCGCCGCATTGGAAGCTCCACCATGAACGGTGTCAGGACCAAATCGCTAGTCTCTGGACGCCGAGACATCGGTGAGCTACCAAACCTGGGTTGTCGGCCTTGGTGCCTCCGGCGCGCTACCAAACGGGTAGTGAGGCCATCGACGCTGTTGGTACGGTGCGTTGGCGATCACCCGAACCTTGGAGCATCGATGCGAACAAGCACAAATCCAACCCGAACTCTTGCTGGAAGAGTCCGACGGGGGCCGATCGGTGGCAGTGCTCGTCGCGAGCCTGGCATTCTCCCATCCATTCTTGGCACCGGTGTCGATGGGGGATGATGACTTTCAGTGTTGCGCTCGCCGGACGACCGAACTCGAAATAGAGCGTCGATCCCCGAGGCGCCCTGATCACAGCGACACCGAGAAACGACCGCCCCGAGGCCGGAGGCTCGATGATCGTTTGATCTCATCACAGTCCGCAAGCGCTAGGGTGTGCAAGCGGTCGACCCTCAGAACTCACGACGACGGGCGACCTCCACCATGGTCAGACCACCACACAGTCGACCGAAGTTCGGTCGACTGTGCTCGGGTGTACTTTGGGCTGATCTTCGACCGTCAGTCAGGTGCTAGCGAGCACGCTCACGAATGATGTTAAGCGCACTCCCAGCATGGAACCATTCGATGTGGGTGGGTGAGAGGGTGTGGTTCATTACGAAGTCCACCGTCTCTCTGTTGGCATGATGGATCTTGCCATGGACAGGAGTGTCGGGCGCGAGATTGGCAAGATCGACGATGTCGATCGCGTCATCGCGTTCGATGAGCTCATACGTGGCTGGATCCGCAAACGTCAGTGGCAAGATTCCCTGCTTCTTCAGGTTGGTCTCTGCGATGCGAGCGAAGGAGCGGGCGATGATCGCGCGAGCACCAAGGAACCTTGGCTCCATCGCCGCGTGTTCACGGGACGATCCCTCGCCATAGTTCTCGTCGCCAATCGCTACCCAGGCGATGCCTGCAGCTTTGTAATGGCGGGCGATCTCCGGTAGCGACTCTTCAGTCTCATGGATCTTGCACCAGCCCTTGCCGGCGACCGATCCGAAGGCGTTGTTCACGCCAAGGAAAAGGTTGTTGGAGATGTTGTCCAGGTGGCCTCGATAGCGAAGCCAGGGTCCAGCGGCGGAGATGTGGTCGGTGGTGCACTTGCCAACCGCCTTCATGAGCACGGGGAGTCCGAGGAGATCCTTCCCATCCCAGGGGCTAAAGGGTTCCAAGAGTTGGAGCCGCTCAGAGGATGGGTCCACCTTGACCACGACGGTTGAGCTATCACTTGGCGGTGCCCGAAAGCCTGATTGTTCACTGGCAAACCCTTGCGCCGGGAGTCGTTCGCCGGTTGGTTGCGGAAGACGTTCTCCTTCGATGTCATCGGTGAGGGGGTTGAAGTTGAAGTGGCCGACCAGCGCGTAGGCGACAACGATCTCAGGTGATGCAATAAAGGCCAGGGTGTCGGCGCTCCCGTCATTACGCTTGGGAAAGTTGCGGTTATACGAGGTGAGGATCGAGTTGACTCCCTCTGCAGCTTTGTCGGTGCGCTTCCATTGTCCGATGCAAGGACCGCAGGCGTTGGCGAGCTCAGTCGCCCCGATGGCACGCAAGTCATCGAGGAGTCCGTCGCGCTCAATGGTGGCGCGCACGCGTTCTGAGCCAGGGGTGACTAAGAGTGGACTCTTGACTTTGAGACCTCGCTCATTTGCCCAACGTGCAATCGACGCTGCACGGGCGATGTCCTCATAGGAAGAGTTGGTGCACGAGCCAACCAAGGTGTACGAAAGCTCCGTTGGCCACCCCTTCTCGGTAGCCTCGGCACCGATCTCGCTGACGCCACGGCCGAGGTCTGGCGTCCCTGGTCCTACGATTTGGGGCTCGAGGGTGCTCAGGTCGATTTCGATCACCTGGTCGAAGTACAACTTCGGGTTTTGCTCCACCTCTGGATCATCGGTGAGATCTGCCAGGTGCGAGGCCACGAGGTCGGCGATTGCATCGCGTCCGGTCGAGCGCAAATAGGCGACCGAGTTCTCGTCGGCAGGGAAGAGCGAACAAGTAGCACCGATCTCGGCGCCCATGTTGCAGATGGTGGCTTTGCCGGTGGTCGACAGGGCGCGCGCTCCCTCGCCGAAGTACTCCAGAATCGCACCGGTGCCTCCTTTGACGGTGAGAATCTCGGCGACGCGGAGGATGACGTCCTTGGCTGCGGTCCAACCGGTTGGTGCCCCTTTCAGATGCACGCCGATGAGCTTTGGCAGGCGGACATTAAAAGGCATCCCCACCATGACGTCGACCGCATCGGCGCCGCCGACACCGATCGCCACCATGGAGAGTCCACCAGCGTTCGGGGTATGCGAGTCGGTCCCGATCATCATCGCACCTGGGAAGGCGTACTGCTCGAGGACGACCTGGTGGATGATGCCTGAGCCTGGCTCCCAGAAGCCGAGACCATATTTGGCTGAGACGGAGCGCAGAAAGTCGTAGACCTCCTTGTTCGTCACCTCGGCGGTCTCAAGGTCGGTGGTCGCTCCAAATTGTGCTTGGATGAGGTGATCGCAGTGGACGGTTGCGGGCACCGCTACCTGTGGTAACCCGGCTGTCATGAACTGCAAGAGGGCCATTTGGGCGGTCGCATCCTGCATGGCGACGCGATCTGGCATGAGCTCGACATAGCTTTGTCCCCGCTCGAGCTCTGTGCCTTCGGGGTGAAGGAAGTGGGCAAAGAGCACTTTTTCTGCGAAGGTAAGCCCGCGCCCAAGTCGTTGACGGCCGATCTCGCTCGTCTCTTGGAATCGCTCGTAGAGCTTGTTTACGCTGGCTACGGGGGTTGATGCGTCCACGGTTGTCATCGTTATCCTTTCGTCGGTACCCACAAGTATAATACAAGTTTAAGACAGGTGCAACGCCGGTGCATTGTTTTAGCGTGTTGGGTTGGACTCGTCCCTTATTTGCGAGCCGGGCAATCGAACCCATGGAGCGAGTCGGTGGGTGCGCTCGTCGGTCAAGCTGGCGCTTCAACCTGGTAGTTGCGTCTGACGATTCATTCAGGGTGCTGTCGAGGCTCTGTCGCCCACTGATTCCGCGAAGTGATCAGGAGCGCGTTGATGTCACGCTCGAACTCCTCGACCACTGCTGCGATCCGTCGCTGCCGCTTGGGGCTTTCGTCCATAGACAAGTCATCGGTGCTTTGAGTGGCCAAACCTAAGCGTGACGCATGGAGTAACGCAGATCGCGCATTGCCTAGCCGTGCGGGTGGGGGCCGTGCCCGCATGCCCCTCGGTTCGTGGTCTTTGATCGTCGGGGCATTCGGTTGCCCGAGGTTAGTTAGGTGCTGACCGAGGCGGTCCACCTCGGCGTTGTATCAGCGAACTTTTCCAGTATTTTGGGGCCAGCATTCAGGGCCAGCGTCCGATCCTGTGATTTGGCCGCCACTGATTGTGTGATAGAATACAAGTATAAGACATGTGCGTGTACCTCGATACGTAAGCGTTGCTGACGAAATTAGGGCTGAGATTGCTGCCAATGATTTTCGTCACGGCGACTTACTCCCGTCCGAAGCCGATCTCGGTTCACGGTTTGGCGTGTCGCGTATTACCGTCCGTAAGGCGCTTGAGATCCTGCGTGGCGAGGGCCTTGTCGAGTCACAGCAGGGCAGGGGTTGGGTCGTCACCCGAGCTCCGTTGCGGCAGGTGCTCGGTGAATTCTCGACCATCGAACAACAGCTCGAGGAGATCGGCGTTGTCCCTCGGCGGCGTATTATCGCCTCGAGGGTGATCGAGGCCACCGGGCGTTTGGAAGAAGTGCTCGGTGGTGGTGAGCTACTCGAGGTGACGCGGGTCAATCTAGCTGATGGGACGCCGTTTGCCAAGGTGACGGTTTGGATTCCGTCCTACCTCGGCCGAGGCCTCTCGATCAAGGACCTTGAGCATCGCTCCTTCTATGAGTTGTTGAGCTCATCGAGATTGCTCCGGCGTCCGTTGAAGCGCGCGGTGCAGACGATTGCTGGCGCGAGCATCTCTGATGCCGACGCTCAACTGCTCAATGTGGTGGCCGGTGCTCCTGGCCTGATGTGTGAGCGTATTACCTTTGATGAGGGTGATCATCCGGTTCTTTTCTCTCGCTCACTGTTCCCCGCCTCGATGGCCGTGTTTGAGATCGAGCTCGCACCGTCGTTTGACTCAATTGCTCCAACCGGGTTGCGGTTGATGGAGTCGACGTAGGTTCCTCAGACGAGACGAAGTGGCCAATGAGATGACATCGGCCGAGGCTGTGGGTCGGCGTCGCTTTGGCGACGACGAGTACCACGATGGTGTCTCCAGTGCTAGGAGAGGCTAGTGATCTTTTCAAGACGTCTGAGCCTGGTGGGAAGAGGATAGGTCGCTTCCGAGGCAGGCATTTAGTGCCGTGCCGTGGGCATTGAGTCAAAGTGTACCACGCCCGTGGTGGGCCACGATAGATCTCGTCGATAGGGATCGCGTCGCACATGGCGCTGGGCGCGGACTACAAGAAGTCACGTGGGGACGATGTCACCAACAAACGATTGGTCTGCAATCTTGCACTGGGGATCGAGGTGCGTTAGTTGCGGGAACCAAACATCTTTGGCCACTTGCGCTCACTGTCGGGATGGTGGCGATGGTCACTTGATCGCCACGCCTCGACCCAACTTCGCGATGGGGCAGGGAACGGGAGCGCACGCTCGGGTTGTCTGGCGGTAAAGAAGTCGGTTGCCGCCTCTCGCCCAAGGACTCCGAGGGCGTGGGTGATACGTTCGTTCAGCTCGGCGACCTTTTCACCGCCGCGGGGAAAGAGCGGTTCGCCGATGACGACGGTGGTGGAGCCGGGATGGATCCGATCGTTGGTCTTGCCGTAGATCTCGTAAGTGCCGTCGATAAAGAGAGGCACCACCGGGCGGCTGACCTTGATGGCGATCTGTGCGGCACCAGACTTCAGTTCTTGGGTGAGACCATCCGGCGTTCGACCCCCTTCGGGAAACAGCACGAGGTTCCAACCCTCCTCAAGGAGCTGGATCGCCAGCTCCGCTGAGGCTCTCGAGGGGCGAACGCGGTCGATAGGGATAGCGCCGAGCAGCGTCGAGGAGAAGAAGCCCTTGGTCCTGCGGTCAAAGAAGAAGTCTGCACCGGCTCCGACCACCGTGTGGTGGCGCAGCTGGGGTGGCAAAACCGCCAGGACGAGCGGCGTGTCCAGGTGACTCTGGTGGTTGGCCACGAAGATAAGCGGACGTTCTAAGCCATCAAGTGCCGAGGCGTTGATGGTGGTTGGCTTCGTGATCGCACGGGTCAAGGGTGTGATGCCAGCGTCGAGCAACAGCGCGCGGACCTTTCGAACCGGCTCCTTGCGCGAAAAGCTGGTGTCATAGTTGGTGCCGGTGGCATGGCTTCGCGGTGGAATCATCGATTGCGGCGGGGTTGGCCGACGAAGGATGAAGCCGAGCAGCGAGCTCATCGAGGGCTTAGTAGACATCAGCCATCACCAAGGGAGGGGAGTGCAGGTGCATGATGCTCGGGTCTTGACCAACGATGGAGCGCGCCATCTCAAGGGCGTCGGCCATCGTCGAGGCTGCTTGGAAGCCGAGGCGGCGGGTCGTCTTTGGGTCACCACCGAGGACGATCACGCCACCAAGATGGTCGAGGGCATGGGCCCCCCAATACCACATGTAGAACGGATGCACCCCATGGTAGGCGTTGCCGGTCCGATAGAGGTGGATGTACCAGGGATCGCGCGCGAAGGACTCTTCGTACTTGGATTCGATCACCAGCGGATCGGTGGTCTCGGTGAGGACCTGTTCAAAGAAGTCGACATAGCTTGGATGAAATGCTGGGTCGAACTCCGGGCGATTCGGATGAGACAAAATGACGACACCACCCTTGCGCACCAAAGGCTTGTTGCGGTACATGTTGAAGAAGTAGCCAAGGCCGAGGCAATAGACAAGGATCGGATTCATAATCGAGTTGACGTTGTAGGGGCCGATGAAGGGGAGTCCAAGGGTCAAGATGTCGGATTGGCCATCAACCCGCACCAGTTGCTGTTGGTAGACACGGTCCAAAGTGATCTCATGGACCGCCTCGACCTCACCAGCGGTGATGCCGGTGACGCCATAGGGGGATCGTACCGATTGAAAGATCTGGCGAGCGAGGTGCGGAGGGGTCTTTTTGAGCGCCTCGCTGGCAGCGATAAAGCTGCCCCGGTCACGCAGGTTCCACTCCCACTCGCGCTTGGACAGGAAGCGAAAGCTCTCCGGGAAGGTCGCGGTGTTGAGAGTCGTCTCGATCTGAAAGATCTTGACTCCTGCATCTTTGATCACATGTCCCATGCGCCAGTTCGACGAGTGGAGCTCGGAGTTGTGTCGATCCATGAACGACCGCGAATGCACCATCGTGTTGACGTTGTGGTGAAACTTGATCGAGTCGTAGCCGGCAAGTCCGGTAGCGACGGATTTGTGTCCCCCGTCCATGGAGACGAGGTTGATGTTGACGTAGACGAGTAGGTCGCTCTCGACCGCACGACGGTTGAGCTCTACCAGCTCTCCCCGGTCGGTCTCCCCGACGACGGTCATATTGGCCTTGTCCTCGGCGTCGTGTTGGGTGAGTTGGCCCCGGGGAGCCATCGCGTTATAGACCCGGTTGCCGAGGGCATGGCGTAGCTCGTTCTCAGTCATACGCCGATGGAGGGCAAGGGCTGCAATCAACACGACATCGGTCACTCCGGCCTCGGCGGCACGTTCAAGTACCGCTTCGATCACCAGTGAGCGAATATCGGGTGCCGTCATCTGCGGCAGCGGAAGGGAGACATCATCGAAGGCGATCGTGAGCTTCATGTTGGGGTTCAACAGGCTCGAGAGCGGCTGGGCGTCCCCAACGGGGTGCTCCAGCGCTTGGTTGATGGCGGCTCGGACATCGGTGATGGGATTGAGAGGCTCCGGCGGGTAGAGGATCCGCGAGCCTCGCGGTAGACGCTCTAGACGGAAGGACTCCCCGTGCCAGAAGAGCGTCGGTGGGGTCGCGCGGTCAACCTCGAGAACAAATCCGGGTCTAGGCATCGTGTACCGACTTTCTTTTTGTGAGATCGAAGACAACTTTAATGGCGTCCTCGCGACCACCGTGATAGGCCTTACGAAGTGCAGGGACGTATTCGTTGAGCCGGTAGTGGTGGGTGACGAGGCGTCCGAGACGCAACTGCTCGGCGACGTGGATGGCGAGCGCAAAAGTGCGTGGGTGCGTATCGGTAGCAGCGAGGCCGAGACGGCTCGCGGTCCCAGGATCAAGCTCTTCGGTTCCATAGGCATAGGCGCCCTTGATGGTGACCTCGCGATGCCACAGGGGTGCAAGATCGAGGGGCTGGCGTGGAGGCATGCCGGCGATGATCACCTCGCCACCAGGGCGAACCGACTCGATGGCGGACTCGATGCTCGTCGTCGACCCAACCGCATCGATGACGATATCGAAGCCGTTGCTGAGATAGCGGCCAACGCGCTGGCTCGCATGCAGGCGACGAGCTGCGCTGAGCAGTTCGTCGCTATAGAGCACCTGGTGGGCCCCAAGCTCCTTGGCCAGTTGGCGCTGGAGCGGGTGCTTGGCGACCACTGTGATCGAGTCGTACTCGCCGAGGAGGCCAGAGGCTGCGAGGCTCGCCAGTCCGACGGTGCCGGCTCCAATGATGGCGAGATGTCCGCGACGCACGGTTGGTCGAAGGCTGACGTGGATGGCACAGGCCAAAGGTTCGATCATGACCGCGTCTTCAAGGCTGAGTGCGTCGGGCACCGAGTGAATTGCGCGTTCATGGGCGATGAATTCGTTCGACCATCCGCCACCGGTCGAAGCACAGTAGCCGAGTTGGATTCCCTCTTTAAGGTCACCGATGGTGGTGGACTCACAGCGTTGGGTCTGTCCACTGGCGCAGAACTCACAGGGGGCGAGGCCACGGATGGCGCAGGTAAGTGCCGGTTCAATGACGATGCGTTTGCCCGGTTCATCGACACGCTCGCCGACGATCTCGTGCCCAGGGGTGAAAGGAAGCGAGGTCAGCGCCTCGAAGTAGCGCGAGGATTGGAAGAACACGGTGGCGAGGTCGGAGCCGCAGATACCTGAGAGCAGTGGACGCACCCGTACCCAGTCAGACGAAGGCAGTCGTGGTACGTCAACGTCTTTGAGTGCGAGTGGTCCCGACTCGATCGCCTTGTCGGTGAGTCGATCTTTGAGTACGCGGGCCGTGAGGAACCGAGCCGGTGAACGACTGATCACGAGCGCTTTCAAAGTGACCGTCCGATCGGGAGAAAGATATTGCCAAAGCCCTGGGCACGGGACCATTCTTCGATGAGCCACCCGCGACGCCTTGCAAGTTGGCGCAGCTTGGAATCCGGGTTCACAGCGACGGCAGTGCCGGCGGCCTCGAGCATCGGGAGATCGCTGGCGGAGTCGGCATAGGCCACGGTCTCTTCGATCTTGTACCCATGGTTGGTGGCCACTTTACGCAGGAGGTCTCCACGCGCCTCGCCGATCGGCAGGGCACCGGGTACGTCACCGGTGAGGTACCCATCGGCATCGGTGGCCATGTTGAGTGCCAGCATCTCATCAAAGAGTGGTGCCATGGGTGCGACGGCAAAGGAGAGTGCGCCGGTGATGCATACGGTATAGTGACCCGCCCTGCGATGCGCTCGGACCCGAGCGAGCCCAAGCGGGAAGGACTTGCGTAGGAGGTAGCCGGTCAGGAATTCAGGTGCGCGTCGCTCAAGCTCGGCGAGCTCAGCGCCGCGATAGCGTCGGTAGAAGTAGCGCAGGAAGTCTGAGCGGTCTCGGCCATCGAGCGCGAGGAGCTTTGGTCCCTCCGCCAACAGAGAGGCGGCGATGGCGAGCTTATGACTACCCTCGACACTGGCGGTGGCTAGCCAGGCGAAGGAGTCGACTACGTTGGCGGCCAGAATGGTGTTTTCAAGGTCAAAGGCTGCCAAGCGGTGGCCGGTGAGGAGGGAGGAACGCAGTCGATCTTCGCGGGAGACGCGCTTGGGCGCGCTGCTCTTTGGCCGAGTTCGCGCACGAGCATGTTCGACCACCGAGGGGAGGTGGGTCTCAAGGACAAAGGACTCCCAATCGATGAGATGGGGATCGATTGCGATGGTCGCTCGGTCGGTGTCATCCAGGGTGGCAGCGAGCTCCATTAAGTTGTCGGCCAGATAGATCGCTTCGCATTCGGCATAGGCACCGTAGAGTTCGACGTAGGACCCAGCGCGCTCGAGGCCCTGCTGTGTTTCGGCTAGGCGGTCCTGGTACTCGGTGAAGTTTGCCCTCAGTGGCAGCTTGGAGATGATCTTGGTCGAGGTATCGACGATGCGCTTGGATCGTCGGAGGGTCGATTCGACCTGGCCCCTGGCGGGGTAGGTCCATTCGGGGATCGCGATGGCTTGACCGATGTCGTCATAGAGCGGGTTGGCACCAAAGTAACGCCGGATGAGCGAGACGAGCTGGCGATACTTGAGCGGATTCTGTGACCCAGATGCCGAATGGTAGAACCTCGTGGTTGCCGGGGGATGCGCCGCGGCAGCCAAAATCGCTCCAACGACCAGATCGACCGGGATGACGTCGACGACGCCCTCGGGCACGCCAGGGAAGTCCTTCAAGAGACCTCGGGCAAAGGAGATGATGATCGGCTCCGCCATCCTAAAACCACGGATCCAACCGGGGTAGGGGTCGCGAAGCGCTGATTCAATGATGGAGGGTCGCACGATCGAGAGCGGCACGTTAGCACGTTCAGCCTCCAAGAGCCGCTCACCAAGCGCCTTAGTCATGGCATAGGCGTCGGGCCAACCTAGGCTCTGTGCCCGTGCGCGGCCCTTGGCGACCATCTCGTCTTTCACCCAGTCTGCCCGGAGTCGCTCGATCTTCTCCGAGAGCAGGGCGACACCGGCGGCGCCGAGTTCGGCGATTGCTGCCTCGCGCAGCTCGGCCAGCGTGTCTGGTTCTCGGCTCGAGGCCTCGGTGGAGATGCGTTGGGCGCGTGCCGCATCGACCTCGTGGCGCCAAGGGATCTCTGGGTAGTGAGGCTGGTCGTTGAGGGAGAGCTCGGGCGCATCGCCCTTGCGTGATCCAGCGACGTAAGCGGTGGAGACAGAGACGAAGTGACCTGGATCCTCACGACCACTGCGGGCCCTTTGGTAGGCATGCATGACTCTGGTGGGTCCGAGCAAGTTGATCTCGACCGCCTGGTCGAACATGGCGTCAAAGCTGACGGTGGCGGCCGAATGGATGACGACATCGGCCTCACTCAAGAGCCGTTGCCCCTCGGCATCAAGGCCGAGGCCATCGGTTCCAACATCGCCAGCGGCGATCCGCACACGGGTGGCGACGACGTCGCGAAAGCCATCGGCGCCAAGCGTCGTGCGAAGCCGGTCGAAGCAGTTATTGCGAAAGAGATCCTTGTCAGCACGCGCCTCAGCGCTGATGTTGCGCCCGGGGCGAATCAGGAGCACCAGGTTGGTCTCTGGCAGGGCACGCAGCACCGTCTCGACGAGAGCCGTCCCCAAAAATCCGGTCGCACCGGTTATAAAGAGCGTTTTGCCGCTTAGCGCAGAATCGAGCACCGAAGTATTCCCGTCATGTGTCTTGCCAGTTTACGTCGAGCTAGGGGCGGCTGTTGCGCCTACGTCGCGCCTCGCGTTTGGACGGTGGTTTTGGTGGCGTATACCGCTTGGAGGCCGTGGGCCGTGGCCGTTGGCTGGCGTTCACGATGCTCGATCCATTGGCGACACCACCGGAGCTGCCAGGAGGTGCAAGCCCAGCCTTTTTGGCCTGACGGGCGAGGCGACGTGCCTCGACCTGAGCTTTGTCGACCTTAAAGCCAGCGTAGACGCCCCAAGCCATAAGAGGGAAGGCCAACAGCACCAAGCTGCCCCAACCAGCGCCGAGCGCCACGATAATGGCACCAACACCGGCGAAGCGACGTTGGTTGCGATAGATCATCACCGCGGTAATCGCCATGAGCAGGAGACCCTCGGTGATGGCAACGGCTGGGTTATCTAGAAACGATGCGTTCTTGGCCGGCTTGACTTTGCCGATGATCACCGGTGTCCAGATGGCGATGTAGGCTACGGCTGTCGCTGCGACGATGCCGAAGCCAAACTGACGTTCACGCTTTGATAGTGGGGCGGCCATACCTGGGCAAGCCTAGCGGGATGACACCGTTGTGCGTCCAGCACCAGCACGCCGTCATTGGCTTTGCTGTGGCTTGTTGCACTAACCCAGGGACCCAGGCAACCTGAACGAGTGCTCCTGTGGCGATAGCTCGCCGGGGAGGTTCGCATCACGGTTCGGCCCGACAGCGGTACCAACAGCGATAGAGTGCCGTTGATGACGATCAAAGAGCGTAAGGAACGCACGCGTGCGTTGTTAGCCCAGAGAGCGGCGGAACTCTTTGTTGCCAAGGGTTTCGATCACACGACGGTGGAGGAGATCGCCCAAGCAGCTGGCATCTCTCCACGAACCTTCTTTCGCTACTTTGCCACCAAGGAAGAGGTGGTCATGAGCTTTTTATGGCTCAAGATCGACCAGCTGCTGGCCTCACTGGCTATGCGCCCACGGAGCGAAAGTCTTCTCGAGTCGGTGCAGGTTGTTTTCCGCGCTGTGCAGGGTGAAACTGAAGTAGAACAAGATCGCCAACTTCTACAGCTACTCGCCACGACACCGTCGCTTCGGGCGCGTTGGCTGGTCGACGGCTGGGAATCGGCGGTTCGACTTCGCCCGATCATAGCCGATCGGCTCGGGGTCGGTATTGAGAGTCCTCGGGTGTCGCTGATCGCTAATGTTTTGTTCATGGTTACCGAGACGGTGCTCGATCAGTGGTCGGTGAACGGGGGTGACTTCATCGATCAGATGCTCGATGCCCTGGTTCTCATCGATGCAGGCGGTCTCTTGAGCAGCGCTACAACGCAGGTATGACTGGGTGTCGCGCGGCGTTCTGTAGGTACCCGCGATCGATTTCGTCATCAACAGCGCCTAGTGGCGTTAGCACCATAGGGTAATGGGTGTGATTGGAGTCGTTGATCGACGCTGCCTGGATTGCAGTGAGCAACTAGAACGGTGAGGTGCTATGACGCGGTTGAGTGCACGTGCTGGCATTGGGCAATACTGGCGATATTGTCCTTCGCATGCAGACTGGCGAGCTGCAGGATGTTGGGGATGAGCGGGTCTGCAATCCGGTAGTACTTGCGACGACCAACACGCTCGACGGCAATGAGCCCACAGGCGGCAAGGCAGCCCAGATGGACCGAGGTGCGTCCTTGGGAGAGCCCCGACGCCTTGACACACTCGGTAGCGCCAAGTTTCCCTGCGGCATCGATGGCGAGCAACAGCTTGAGACGAGTTGGCTCCGCGAGCGCGCCGAAGAAGCGCGCCAGGTAGGGGATGGTGTCGGCTTCGACGCCATCGATGCTCCAGTCGTGTAGGCGAGCTTGCGTGAGTTTAGAGGGAACTGAGCGCATCGTGGATCCTTTCGATCATGGTCGCAACCGCCGACGGCCAGGCGGCAAGGTTGAGGCGGAAATAGGAGGGAGCTCCCGGCAGATAGTCTTCACCAGCTCCCACGGCCACATGGGCTCGATCGAGCAGCAGCGTGAACGCGGATTGGCCCTCGGGTAGTCGCTGAAGTTGCGCCCATTGCAGGTAGGTACCCTCCCGCTCAGCGAGTGTGAGGACATCGAGATCACCGAGTCCCTTGGCGACGCTGAGAAAGTTATCGTCAATCATCGCATTCACTTCGGTGAGCCATCCTCCTTCGGTGCGATAGGCCTGGGTGCCAACGATGAGCCCCATCGACGTCGCCTGAGACAGTGTGAGTAGCCCACTGGCCTCGATGCGATTGCGCAACTGTTGGTCGTTCGGGAGCTCGATGTGGGCAACCTTGAGACCAGCGATGTTGAAGGATTTGGACGGTGAGGAGAGGACAATCGCTCGACCTCCAACCGGGTGGTCCAGCGAGGTAAAGGGAATGTGGCGAGTGTTAGGTCCGCGTAGATCCTGATGAATCTCATCGGAGATCACGGTGAGGTTGGCGCGTTCGGCAAGGGTTGCAATGCCGACGAGCTCCTCTCCAGTAAAGACGCGGCCGGTTGGGTTGTGCGGATTGCACACGATGATGGCCTGGGTATGGGGGTCATCAGCGGCTTCGGCAAGGCGTTCCATGTCAATGTGGTACTTCCGATTCTCATAGAGCATTGGAACCGTGATCAGTTGGCGTTCTGCTCCGGCCACGACGCTAAAAAACGGTGGGTAGCTGGGTGTAAGGACAATAACGCCGGCTCCCGGGTCGGTGACGGCCGTCACGATGATGCGCAGCGCGGCAACGACATCACCAACGGTTCTCAGGCTGTTTGGCTGGGTTCCAAAGTTTGTTTGTGCCCACGCTTGGTAGGCCGCTTCATAATCGTTGACGAGATCGGGCGAGGGATAGCCGGTATCACCGGCCTCGAGGAGCGCGATACCAGCTTCGAGCGCGCGGCGTGGAGGTGGAAAGTCCATGTCAGCGACCCAGGCTGGCACGATATCAGCGCCGTAGCGACGCCACTTGTAGGAGTGGGCACGTCGATCTCGTACGGCAGCGATGGTCTCTTCGGGGGGCAGGAGCGGTGTCATCAGGGCTCTAGTGTAGCCCCCTCAAAACGTTCCCGCCAGGCTGCGTGTCAACCGATCGGATGACATGTTTCCGCAGCTCTCGACTGATTTTCATCATTGCTACAGGTTGGGAGACTTAGAGCCGTGAAATCAAGGACGCACATGGGAACAAATCGGCTAGGGTGGTCGTTAGAAATGGCAGTGACTGACAAAGTAGTCGGCTCGGATGGGTCCCCACGTTGTCATCGCGGCGGTGTAATAAGTCCGTAGTTGAAGTTCGTTAAAGGAGCGTCGATGGAATCGTCACATATGCAGGGTACAAATAAGGGTCGTTTACGTGGCAACCCGTGGTGGTCACTGGTTGCGGTTGCCTTCGGGGTCATCATGGTCGGTCTCGACGCCACGGTCGTATCGATCGCGAACCCTTTTATCGCTCGCGGCTTACACGCGAGTCTGTCAGATCTTCAGTGGGTTACCAACGGCTATCTCCTGGTTACCGCTGTACTCCTGATCCCAGCTGGGAAGTTGGGCGACCGTCTAGGACGGCGAAAGATCTATCTCATTGGGATGGCCGGATTCGCGCTGGCAAGTGCGGGTGTTGGGTTATCGGGATCTATTGGTCTTGTCATCATGTTTCGTGCCTTCCAGGGCGCCTTTGGTGCAATGATCATGCCGAATACGCTGGCGATCTTGCGTAAGACCTTCCCACTTGAAAAACTCAATACCGCCATCGGTATCTGGGGTGCGGCCTCGGCGGTGGCGATTGCCGGAGGTCCGATAGTTGGTGGGTTACTCGTCCAGGATGTTTCGTGGCAGTGGGTGTTCTACCTCAATGTTCCGGTTTCTATCATTGGCATTGTCATCAGCGTCCTTGTGCTTCGAGAGAGTCGTGAGCATGATGTCGAGTCACCGGACTTTGCCGGGATTGTGACGCTTGGAGCGACACTGTTCTTGCTGGTGTTCGGGCTGATCAAAACCCAGACATGGGGTTGGCTGGACGCCAAGACACTTGCCTGTTTCGGTGGGGCCATTATTGCAGCCGCCCTCTTCGTCTTCGCAGAGGGCCGTGTAACCAATCCGCTCGTGCCGTTGCGCATCTTCGCCAGTCGGGCACTCTCGATGTCCACCATTAGCGTGATCTTGAACTTCTTTGCCTTCTACGGGGTTATCTTTTTCGTGTCGCTGTATCTCCAGGAGGTTCATGGATACAGCCCAATTCAGGCTGGTGTTCGCCTGTTGCCACTGACGGCGATGTTCGTCGTCTCGGCCCCCCTTGGAGCCGTCCTCAATCAGCGCTTTGGCCCTCGCTTTCCAGTCACCATCGGTATGCTGCTTGCCGCCGCTGGTCTAGCGACCTTAACGAGATTGGAGGTCAACTCGAGCTATCTCCTGCTTGCGGTTCCATTCATTATTCTGGGCCTCGGCGTTGGATTTGTGCTCACTGCTACCTCTGATGCGATCGTCGGGAATGCCCCGTCACAGGACGCTGGGGTCGCCGGTGGTGTTCAGTCAACGGCATTGCAGATCGGCGGTGTCATTGGAACCTCCGTGCTCGGTTCGGTCTTGCTCGATCGTGTCGGCTCCACCCTTGTCGGTAAGCTGACCAAGGCGGGTGTCCCGAGCGCTATCGCACCGAAGCTACTAGCCGCTAAGCCACTGATCGCTGAGGGTGCCGCCCCGCGGGTGGCACACATACCGGCGTTATTGCAGACCGCGATCACCAATGGCTCGCACGCCGCCTTCCTGTCAGGACTGCATGTGGCGATGGTGGTTGGGATTATGGCCTTGCTGATCGGTGCCGTCACTGGGTTCGCCATCGGCAATCGACGACCCTCTGAGGACAAGACCATCGAAGCCGTGACCGACTGACCGGCATAGGGCCCGTTCATGCTGGCCACACGAGTGGATTGGCCCAGTGGCCGATCACAGCTCATTGATTGACCTATGCACCTAAAGCGTTTGGCGGCGATCCTCAGGGTCGCCGCCAAACGCTGCTCGTTGTACCGTACGTGATACATCCACCCATTTGGATCGATGGCTCCTTGAGATGTCCAACTGCTTGGCTACTCGTTTGACACATCGATCAGAGAACTGGACGAGCTTTGCGGGTCATGTTCCAAGGTCTTTCCCAGGCTTTGGTCGAACCCTGATCTCGTTCTCCTTGTCTTCACCTCTCTTGCTCAGTCTCCTTAGCGTTGAGGGCTCATGCGCTCGGTTTTGCGAGGAGTTTCGCCGTGGTGTCTAGGACAGCTAGCCCAATGGGCCCAGAGGCGCTTCGAGGACAGCTTCAACTCTCGGAGTCACTATGATCTATTTTTCGCGGGCGCTTAGCTCAGTTGGTTAGAGCGCAGCCTTCACACGGCTGAGGTCGGAGGTTCGAGTCCTCTAGCGCCCACCGCAGAGTCCCTGGTGAGGCTGAGTCGATAACGAGACAGTTTCAAGGGTGGCATTTGCGCTCACGGCAGCTTCAACGAGGTGTTGTGTGGATTGTGGTCCGATTGCTCTCCGCGTCCTTGCTGGGTTGGTGAGGCGATGTCTTTTAGTCATTCGACATCTCCCGTCTGACCGTTTGCGTCGGTGGCGCCAGACACCCGGCCCGAGCGTTCATCGGCGAGTAGCGCATTCATGCGCCCTTTGGTGGTAAGGAGTGACGCGAGCTTGGACGGTGTTGGCCCCTGGCTAGGAGCGTGCTAAATAAGCCCGATTATTGCCAAACTGAGATGCTAAAAGTCCAGGTCAGAGAGCTGTGATTTTCTTGAAACATGACTTATTCAGCACGCTCCTAGAAATTTAGGTGGCCGATGCGACCCCTTTTGAGCTTGCGCACGCCTTGGAGCCACCATGACCAGACTCTCGGATGTCACCTGCGTTCAGGGTGCAAGGTCAGTGGATACCCACCGCTACTTGGAGACGACCGTCACTGAATATGGTGGCAGTGTCAGGTCGCTTGAGACGTGCAGTGACACCAAA
>JALCZJ010000013.1 GCA_022690815.1 Ferrimicrobium sp. | reverse complement strand
TTGTACTTCTTCAAGGTGATGGTGACGGTCTTGTCGTTGTTGGAATAGACCGGTGGGTTAGCTAGGGAGAGGCTGGGGTTCAGTTCAGCCTTGTTGCCGACACCGAAGAAGTAGAGAGGGCGGTACATCAAAATCTGGAACTGAGAAAGGTTGTCAACGGAAAAATCGCTACTCGGAGTCAACGGAAAGATGTAGTTTGGGTTCGCCCCAGGGCCCTCGGCGAAGTAGGCAACACCACCCTTGACTTTTGTCGCCGCGGTACTAGACGGCTTCGAACTTGAAGTCGAGGTCGAGGATGAACTCGATCCACATGCCGCCAGCAACATCGCCGCTGCTGCTGTGGTCCCGATAATTGCGACGCTCTTACGTCTTGCTGTCTTCTTCATTGGTTCCCCAATTCCTCCCATGTATTCCGTTCCCATGCACACCTTCGCGCAGGGATCGTTGTAATGTTACGCTATTCGTGCATGAAATGTGCCATCAACGTGACAGCTTCTTTGAGATTTCACACAAAACTTTAAAGATATGTGGTGGACCAGAGCAAAAGTATGCAGCTACGCGCGATGTTTACGTTGGTATGTATAGTTATGGTTACGCTAAGCTTAAGGAATTCTTAAGTTTTATTCCGAGGAAGGTGCTCGTTGCGGTCCGATCATAGTGATGGGGAGGTTAATCAGGGTAGCGTGATGGTGCTGGTGCTCTCGATCGCGGCGACCACCATTACGACGCTGCCGGTCTTCCTGACGGGAGCTTTGGACGTCATCATTCGAAGACACCTCGGCTTAAGTTCCAGTGAACTCGGTCTGCTGGTGGCTGGCTTCTTCGCCTTTGCCGTACCGGCATCACTGGTTATTGCGCCGCGCGTCGCTTTGGTCGGTGCCGCCCGGATTATGAAGGTAGCCGGTTCCGCCGCGACACTGGCACTGTTGGTGATCGCCGCGGTGGGTCACTCGTTCTTCATTCTCCTGGGTGCCCTCTTGGTGGCAGGTCTTGCTAACGGTGCGATGCAGCCGGCGGTGAATCTCTACCTGACCAGTCGGGTTCATCACGCTCGCCAAGGATTCGCCTTTGGGGTCAAACAAGCGGCGATACCGGTATCCACGTTGTTGGCTGGGGTTTCTGTTCCACTCATCGCCATTGATCTCGGTTGGCGCTACGCCTATCTCGGAGCCGCGCTCGTTGCCCTGAGCGTCACGCTGATGTTGCCGAAAACTAAGCGAAGTCAGGGGGGCAACGCTGCCCAGAGACAAAAAACGACGGTGGTGCTTAAACCCTTGGTTTTCCTGGCGATTGGCATTGGGCTTGGCGCCGGAGCGGCGAATGGACTTGGTGCATTTTTTATCAGCTCTACGTCTCACATCGGGGTCGCCCTGGGGACGGCAGGATATCTGGCATCGCTTGGCAGTCTCGCATCGCTCATTACCCGGATTGGCTCTGGCTACTTTGCAGATCGACGGAGTGGTAACCACTTCGTCGTAGTCGCTGTCATGCTCTCTGGGGGTGCCATTGGCTACCTACTGCTCTCGCTTGGTCAGCGCCCGTTGGTGGTCGTCGCCGCGGTTCTCGCGTATGCGGCTGGATGGGGCTGGAACGGAGTCTTTAATTATGCCGTTGCTCTTACTCATCCGCAAGCGACCGGGCACGCTACCGGCATTACGCAGGCGGGGGCGTTCGCTGGATCGGTCTTTGGTCCGTTGATCTTTGGCGTCATCGTTGATCATCTCGGCTACGTTGACGCGTGGCGCTTTGCGGCGCTGCTCGCCGTACTCGCCGCCATCGCGATCATGATCGGCCGCTCGTTGTTGTTAGATGAGATCGCCGCACGCGGTTGATCGAGCCACCAGCGTTGTTGAATCTTTGGGAGCCAACGACTAATCAAGTAGCGGCGTGAGCCGCGTGATGCGAGCGGTCAGCCAACCAATCGCTGGCGCCTCCACACGCTGGAGCGCTCTCCCGACGGTCAACCCTACCAGCGAGCCAGCAATGACGTCGGTCGGCCAGTGGAGGCCGGAGTAAATCCTCGACACCACGACACCAACGGTGAGGGGTACGAATGCCGCCGCAAGTGGCGCTGGAGATGATCCCAGGCCAGCGACGAAGCCGGTAGAACCGGCAGAATGGGTCGATGGGAACGAGTGAGACGGACGATGCTCGACGAGATGCTCAATCGTCGCTGTCGAGGCGGCAAAGGGCCGGGTGCGAGGGATGAGCCCAGCGATTGCACGAGCGGTGACGACAGCCACCGCCCCTGAGAGCACAGAGCGAACGATGTGTTCGCGCCCTTGTCCATCACGAGGATTGAGCCCGTACCAGGTGGCGATAAAGCCCAGAGCGTAGATCTGGGGCGCGTTGGTGGTGATCACGGTGGCACATCGATCGAGCCAGGGCCATCGGGCATGGAGCGGACTGACGTTATCGATGACCTTCTGATCGAATCCGAGAACCGCTTGGAGCGGGTTTGCAAAGAAGTTGCTTGGGTATGGACTCACCACGTTAACGATAATCACTGCGCCGGTGACGCTCGACGTCCATGGCACTAACCCATGCCACCGACGCCATGTGATATCGCCGGTGGAGAGGAGTCGGGGTCATCCACACAAGGTCAGCGCCACGGCGAACGATGGGCGCGGCCAACGACAATCCAGGGTGGCCCCGTTGCAGTCGCGGGACGGGTTGACCTCTACGGGTCGCCTGTCGTCGCTGAGAGACGTGTTCTAACGCCCTTGACGGAAGTGCCAGAGAGCAGCCCGTATGCCTTGTGCCAGCGCACCGACGAGCGTCGTGAACTCTCGGTGGGATCGTGCACCTCCCGGCCAGTATCTGGGCTATCGACGATCGTATCGAACGCGGCAAAAGGCCAACGGAGTAGAGTTTCACCCAGGCGGATCCCACCCAGGCGAACCCAACGTTGCGATTGCGCAAGGTTGGCAATCTGTGCAGCTGACCCGCCAAGAATTTACAGGAACCCACGGCTGGTGAGTGAACTAGCTATCGGACCAATTTGGGGGGCGTTTTTCAAGGAACGAACTCATGCCCTCTTGGGCGTCACGCGTCTGCGAGGCTCCCGCCATCGCTGCGACCGCGACCGAATACGCGTCATGAACTGGCAAATCAAGCTGTCGATAGAGCGTGCGCTTGCCAAGAGCCTTTGAGTAGCGCGAACCCCGTGAGGCTCGGTCCAGAAACTCGAGCGTCGCTCGATCAAGATCCTCAGGTTCGACGACACGGTTGACGAGCCCCCAGTCAAGCGCCGTAGCTGCGTCGATGACGTCTCCAGTGAATGCCATCTCTGCCGCACGCTTTCGGCCGATGGCATGTCCAATTGCGACCATGGGTGTGTGACAAAACCAGCCACCTTTGCCTCCAGGCGCGGCAAATCCTGCGGTGGTCGCGGCAACCGCGAGGTCGCAGGTGGCCACCAGTTGGGCTCCCGCAGCGGTTGCGAGTCCGTGAACGCGCGCAACCACCGGTTGAGGGACCGTAGTAATAGTCTCCATCAGACGAGTACAGGTCTCGAGCAGTCGTTGCATGTAGGCGTAATCTTGTCCTGCCATCTCCGAAAAGTCGTGCCCGGCGGAAAACACCGGCCCGTTGGCAGCCAATACGATCCCTCGGCTGGTTGCGGTCGCCGCTTCGCTGAAGGCATCGCAGAGTTCCTCCATGTGCGCAAGAGAAAGCGCATTGCGCTTTGCAGGCCTGTTCATGGTGATGACGGTGAAGTCGCCTTCAACCTCGAGTAGGACGTGATGACGAGTATCAGTTTGCATGTAACCCCCTTTGCCCCTCTATCCTAGACGAACGGGCCCCAGCATGCTTTTTTTGGGCAACCGCTCGGCATCGAGTACCCCTTCCAGGGTGGCCAAAGTGCGAGCGGGCGGTGGCCCTTATTCGTCCAATCCGAGCGGGAACGCCATCTCAGACACCACGGCTACCGCGGGGTGCGTAAACTACGGCGATATGGTACGTCGACAGCGCTTAGATCGCGAGCTGCTCCGTCTCGGCCTAGCCCGATCGCGTGCCCAGGCTGAGCGCTTGATCCTCGATCAACAGGTCACGGTCAACGGTGCCGTGGCGCTCAAGCCCGCCCATCTCGTCGCTGCCAGCGACGCCATCGTGGTCTCGGGTGCTGGCCAATGGCGCTCTCGAGGCTACGACAAGCTTCAAGGAGCCTTGGAGGAAACCCAGCTTGACGTCGCCGATGCGCAGTGTCTCGATGTTGGGGCCTCTACAGGAGGCTTTGTACAGGCACTACTTGATGCCGGAGCTCGGTGCGTGGTGGCCGTCGATGTTGGTACCGCGCAACTCGATGCCAAGCTGCGCACCGATGAACGGGTGCGAGTCTACGAGCAGACTGATATCCGCAGTTTTATTAGTCCCTTTGCCACACCACCGGACCTCATCACCGTCGATGTGTCGTTCATCTCGGTTACGAAGATCGCAGATGCCCTCGGCCGACTCGCTGGACCTGACACCCAGCTCTTGGTGCTTATCAAGCCACAGTTTGAGGTCGAACGTGCCATTGTATCGAAGCATCGAGGCGTTATCCGCGACACCGTCGTGCACGAACAGGTTCTCACTACCGTGCTCGGCGGCCTAGCCCAATACGGCCTGATCGCCACAGCGGTGTTGCCATCAAAACGTCGGGGTGCAAAGGGGAACCAGGAGTACTTTGCTCATCTGCACTGTGGACAGCTCATGAACATCGAGTCGGAGGATCCTCCCTGGCAGACCTTCATTGCCCAAGCCCTTGGCGGGCACTAGGCTCTTGCGTTGATGACGACTTTGGGATTTGTGCTGCACCCCGCGCATGCCGAGAGCGCAACGCTGTTTCGCGAGGCGTCTGCGTATCTCGCTTCACGTGGCTGTAAAACCTTAGAACTCGCGGGAGCGGGGGAGCAGGTGCCACCGGTCGATGCCGTGGTCAGCATCGGTGGTGATGGAACAATGCTGCGGGCCATGGCCTGTGCACATCACCAGCAGGTACCAGCCCTCGGGATCAACCTTGGCCAGCTCGGCTACCTGACCGAGGTTGAACCTGGCGAGATGATCGCTGCCTTAGCGTCCATTGTCGACGGCGAGTTCAGCATCGAGGAGCGCCTTGCGTTGATCGCCGAATTCGAGACCGACGATGGCCATCGATGCGCGATCTCGTTCAACGAAGTGGTGGTAGAACGAGAGGTCTCTGGCCACGTCATCCGGGGCGACGTTGCCTTCGGAGGGCGCCAGTTTCTCCGGTATGAGGCCGATGGTCTCATCATCGCAACTCCAACCGGTTCCACCGCCTATAATCTGTCCGCGAGGGGTCCCATTGTGGCACCGGGTCTTCGGGCGATCATCTTAACCCCTTTGTCTCCACACATGCTTTTTGACCGATCGCTAGTCCTCGACGTCGACCAGAGGATCAGCTTTCGCCTTGACCGGGGTCCTAACGCTTCGGTAATGGTTGATGGTCAAGTTGTGCACTCCTTGTGTCCAACCGGAGTGGTTGCTATTGGGGCACATCCCGATCCAATCCAGCTCATCCGGGTGGTCGATCTACCGTTCTACGAGGTCGTAAAGCGTAAGTTTCGCCTCAGCGACGCTCCTGGTCGCCCTGGAAGGCTCGACGATGCTTGAGTCATTGGTTGTTGAGAACCTGGGGGTGATTGGCTATTGCGAGCTCGAGTTCGCCCCTGGTCTCGTCGTGGTAACCGGTGAAACCGGTGCCGGCAAGACGCTGCTCACCACGGCGCTCGGTCTCTTGCTTGGGGCCAGAGGATCACCTGAGCTCATTGGGCCGAGTGGGGATGTCGCCCGGGTGGCTGCGGTCCTTGTCGAGCAGGATCGAGAGCTCCTCGTGCGTCGTGAAATTGGGGCCAGCGGTCGGAGTCGAGTGCGGATCGGTCGTGAGGTAGTAACACTGGGAGAGCTCGGTGAGGCGACCGCGTCTGGCGTCGAGATCTTCGGGCAACACCTCGCCGCTACCCTGACCCAACCAGCCGCTCAGCTGCGTATTCTCGATGGTTTTGGGGGTTGCGATGACAGCGAGCTCAAGCATCTACGCAGTCGCGCTGGCCAACTCAATGACCAACTTCAAGAGATTCGCACCAGAGGACAGGAGCGCCTGCGCCGGATCGAGTTCATTAACTACGAGCTCGAGCTGCTCGATGGGGCGCAACTCGAGGACCCTGATGAGGATCGTAGGGTCGAGGACGCGATTAGCCGACTTGCCTCAACCCGTGATCGCCAGGAACTTCTGAGCGCGTTGCACGCGCTGCTTGTTGGTGATGCTGGCCTCCAAGAGCAACTCGCTCACATCGATGCAGAGGCTCGCGTCCTCATGCCCCAGTTGAGTGCGCGCCTCGAAGGACTCATCGAAGAAATCGAAGATCTTGCGCATGAGAGCCGCAACCTTCTGGAGTCTGAGGCTGAAGATCCCGAGGCGCTAGCTGAGCTCGAGGCACGTCTGGGCATTCTCGTCTCGATGAAGCGCCGATTCGGAGGAACGCTGCACGAGGTGTTGGCTACCCAACAGGCCCTGCGTGACGAACGCTCTCAGCTCGAGCAATCACTTTTGTCTGAGGGTGACATTGTCGCCCAGCTCGCGGAGCTAGAGCCTAAGATTGAGGTTGCGCGTCAACAGCTACGCGACGCTCGTCATCGTGTCGCAGCCGAACTGACCGCCAAGGTACGTGAGCTGCTGGCCGAGGTGGCGTTGACAAATGCCGAGTTCTTGATCGAGTTTGGCGATGTTGATGAGACCCTACCGACCTTCCTCTTCTCGGCGAACCCCGGTATTGCACCCATGCCGCTGTCCAAGGTGGCCTCAGGCGGTGAGCTTTCGCGTTTGATGCTCGCGATAGCCCGGGTAGCCGGTGCTACAACGCCGACACTGATCTTTGACGAGATCGACGCTGGGATCGGTGGCGCAACTGGCTTGCGGATCGCAGAGGTTCTCAAGGCGATGGCCAACGAGCATCAGGTCCTCGTCGTGACACACCTGGCCCAAATTGCGGCGGCCGCGAGCCAACACATCGTGGTGTCAAAATCGACGACGGCTGACCAGGTCACTACCCAGTTCCAGGTCGTCGAGGGCGATGCGAGGGTCTTCGAGATCGCTCGGATGCTTTCTGGACACCCGTCATCGCCGACCGCCCAAGAGCACGCCAAGGATCTGATCGCGCGTTTTGCTCGTGATTGAGACGTATACTGGTTCGAAAAGGGAGCGGGGTTGACTAAGCACATTTTTGTCACTGGCGGCGTTGCGAGTTCGTTGGGGAAGGGCATCACGGCATCCTCGATTGGGCGACTGCTCAAGGCCCGTGGACTGCGGGTCACCATGCAAAAGCTAGATCCATACATCAACGTCGATCCTGGAACCATGAATCCCTTTGAACACGGTGAAGTCTTCGTGACGGCGGACGGCGCGGAAACAGATCTCGATCTCGGTCACTATGAGCGCTTCGTCGATATTCAACTCCGGCGCGGTTCTTCTGTCACGACCGGTGCGATTTACAAAACCGTGATCGAGCGGGAACGCCACGGTGACTATCTCGGCAAGACCGTGCAAGTCATCCCCCACATCACCGACGAGATCAAGGCTCGGATTCATGCACTCGCTACCGACGATGTCGACGTGGTGATAACGGAGATCGGAGGAACGGTTGGAGACATTGAGATTCTACCGTTCCTCGAGGCCATCCGCCAGCTTCGTAACGAGATAGGACGGGATCAAGCCTGCTTTGTCCATCTCACCCTTGTCCCCCATATCGGTCCCGCACAAGAGGAGAAGACCAAGCCAACCCAGCACTCCGTTGCTGAGTTGCGCTCGCGAGGCATCCAGCCCGACATCATTGTCTGTCGTTCGGACCGGCCAATGTCAACATCGGTACGCCAGAAAATCTCCATGTTCTGCGATGTTCCGGAGCGAGGGGTGGTCACCGCCATCGATATTGACAATCTTCTCGCTGTTCCCCTGCTACTCCATGATCAAGGGCTCGACGACTATCTTGTCGAGTTGCTGCATCTCGATGGCCTAGCACAACCGGAGCTTGGGGAGTGGGCTGACTTGGCGCGCCGGGCTTCATCGCCACTTCGTGATGTCCGCATCGGAATTATCGGGAAATATGTCGATCATGCCGATGCCTATCTCTCGGTGGTGGAGGCGCTGCGCCATGGTGGTTTGCATCACGATGCCAAGGTAGCCATCGAATGGATCTCCGCGGAGGAGGTTACTCCCATGATGGCGGATTCGTTCTTTGACGGCATCGATGGAGTCGTGATCCCCGGTGGCTTCGGACCCCGAGGGATCGAAGGAAAGATCAGCGCCGCGATGGTCGCCAGGGAGCGCGCCATTCCTTGTCTTGGGATATGTCTTGGCCTCCAGGTCATGGTTGTGGAGGTTGCTCGACATCTCGGGGATATGCCAGATGCTCATTCCACCGAGTTTGATCCTGAGACCAGTTTTCCAGTGATCGACCTGATGGATGATCAGCGTGAGCTGACCGACCTCGGTGGGACCATGAGACTTGGTACCTATCCGGCACGGTTGGAGGCTGGATCGCTTGTGCATGCCCTGTACGGCTCAGAGGTTGTCTACGAGCGCCATCGCCATCGATTTGAGGTCAACCAGCGTTTTCATGGCCGCCTCCGTACAACTGGACTCGCGCTCTCTGGCTTCTCACCCGATGGAAGGCTGGTGGAGTATATCGAACTTCCCGGCCATCCGTTCTGGGTTGGAACCCAGGCGCATCCAGAGTTTCAATCACGACCCAACCGTCCGCACCCCCTGTTCGCTGGGTTGATCGGCGCTGCGCTAGCATTTGCAAAGGAGCACTGAGTGGGGTTCAAGAAGGTCGGAGAGCGCGCACTCATGACCAACGGCTTCTTGACCATGCTTGAGCGGTCATTTGAGGCCGATGGCGTTGTCTATCAACGGACCGTCGTGACCCATCCTGGGGCCGTGGTGATCGTCCCGATTATCGGCCTAACCGAAGTGGTGATGGTCAAGCAGTTCCGATCATCGATTGAGGCTCACCTTCTGGAGTTGCCGGCAGGTAAGCGTGACGTTGTTGGAGAAGACATCCTGGTGACGGCGGATCGTGAACTCCAAGAGGAGTGCGGGCTCAAGGCTACGCGACTGGTCCCACTTGGATCGTTTTTGAATTCACCTGGGTTTACCGATGAGGAGACCCATGTGGTGCTGGCCCTCGGCCTTTCGGTAGTCGAGAGTGCTCCCCAGTCCCTGGAGGAGGCTGACATGCAGGTACGTACCTTCGATATCGGGGGTTTAGGCGAGTTTTCAACCCTTGCATCCCTCACCGACGCCAAGTCGATCGTTGGGCTCCTAATGGCAAAGACGTACTTGGCTCAACACCCAGCCGATGCCACCAGCTACCCTGACGCTCCGGAGGTCCGTGAGCGAGTCGGTTGAGCCAACCCCCGAGGACCTTAGCTCCCCGCTGGTCGATGAGTATCTTGTGTTTCTCGCCGCCGTTCATGAGCACAGCGAGTTGACCATTGCCGCGTATCGTCGTGACTTGCTGGCGCTCGAGAGATACCTGCGCCGAACCGGTCGGGAGCTGACCTCCGCAAATCGCTCAGATATCGATGCCTATCTTCAGTCGTATCGTCGAGCGACCTCTCCTCGGAGTGCCGCGCGGTCTGGCTCAGCGATTCGGGGGTTCTATGGCTATCTCGTCAGCGCCGAGCACCTCGATCAGGACCCCACCGAGGGCATTCGACTCCACGCTGTCGTGCCAACACTTCCTAAGGCGTTATCGGTAGCAGAGACGGTACTCCTACTTGAGTCCACCCAGCCGACGAATGCGATTGGCGCGCGCGATCGCGCGATGCTCGAGCTTCTGTACGCCTCCGGCATGCGAATTTCCGAGCTGGTGAGTCTGGACCTTGAGGACCTTCGCACGGTCTCGTTCTGGCTGACGGTCACCGGGAAAGGCGCCAAGGAGCGGCTGGTGCCGATTCCGCCGGTGGCAGCCGAGTCCATCGAACGTTACATGGGCGAGCCACGCCATTACCTCACTCGCCATCATCCGCTCGAGCGAGCCGTCTTTGTGAATGCCAAGGGGACCAGGTTGACACGCCAAGGTGCCTGGTTCGCATTAAAGCAACGGGCTGAAGTCGTTGGGCTCGGCCGGCGTTTTTCACCACATACCCTCCGTCATTCGTGTGCAACGCATCTCGTAGAGGCTGGAGCTGACCTGCGAGTAGTTCAAGAGCTGCTTGGGCACGCTTCGATCGCCACGACTGAGATTTACACCAAAGTCTCCACCGCCCATCTCGTCAAGGTCTATAACGCGGCGCACCCCCGCGCCACTGGAGATGCGCGAACTGACTAATCGAGCGGCCCAACCTGGGTGGTGGCGGTAACATTGTCGACTTCGGTCCCCGGTTGCGCGGCTCCGTTCGTACCCGAGAGAGCATCCTGGTGCTGCTCGCGAGCGATCTGGGCCAAGACCACCAGCGCCTCCTGATGCACAGGAGAGTCAACGGGAGTGCGGGCGATAATCTGTTGGGCCCAGTAATACTCCTTTGGCATTCCTTCACCACGCGTTGACAGTGGAAAGGCATCGCGGCTTGCGTTCATGCGCCGGTGTGCGCGATCTTCGGAGGCGATCCAGCTGCCGATGACGATGGCGAGCCCAATGGTCGTCATCGCTTCGCCAGCCCCCCAAAGCACCTGACCTCCAGCATGCCAGTCGCCAAGCGAGTAAATCGCAGGAGCCAGTGATACCTTGTTGGAGCTGATCGTGATTCCCAAGAAGGTCTCAAAGGGTATCCCGATGGCGAGCGAAAGGACCCTACCTCCATAGCCGAGCTTCCAGTGCAAGATTGTGTCCTTGCCGATCAATGGCCACCAGAAGAGCACTCCACCGGCGAAGAACAGGAGGTTCAAGATGTCCATGAGCCACATGTGTGCCATCGCGTACCCGATAGCAGTTGAGGTGAAGAACCACCACATTACGCCGTAATAAAGTATGAAGACAACGAGGGGGAAGGTGATTGCCTGGAGAAACTTTGAATGTAGGAAGCCGTCGATGAGCTTCCGGGCCCGGGGCCTGCTGGTTTGTAAGGCAAGGGTCACGGGTGCCGACAGCGAGAGGAGCCCTGGCGCGACGATCATCAACAGCAGATGCTGGGCGATGTGGGCGGTGAAGTAGTGCATGACATATACCGACACCGGACCGCCAAGGGCGTATTCAATCGCCAAGGCACCACCGAGGAAGGCCGCGACGCGAGCGTTTGACCAGGTACGTCCCTTGGCACGCACTTTGAGCACACCATCGAGGTACCAGGCACACAGCGCCACCAACGCAAAGAGTACAGCGACTGAAAACGGACTCAGTGACCATGCCGTGAGCAGCCCAAGATAGTGAAACGTCACCACCACACCTCCGTTCGTTATCACCATGATAGGTCAAGGCACGAGCTACGACAACACGTGAGTCTGCCCACTGCCGGCAAACTCAGAGAATCGGGCGATAGACCGGATTCCCGACTCTCACTCAGGCTCGCAAACGCGGTGCCAAAGCGCCATGATGAGAGATTGCTAGCGGTGGTTCAAGGTTGCACGCGATTGACTCCTATACTGGCGTTGTGGGAATTGCTGGGAGCTACGTGATCGCCTTCGGTGGAGGAGTGATCTCATTTCTCTCCCCATGCGTTCTTCCCTTGGTTCCAGCCTACCTTTCGGTGGTTTCGGGCCTCGACGCTACTGAGCTCGCCCAGGGGAGCCTTCTCCAGCTCCGAAGGGTCACCACCTCGACCTTGTTGTTTGCGGCTGGCTTTACGGTCGTCTTCACGGCGCTTGGCCTTACCGCGTCGGCACTTGGGCAGCAGTTAGCGCGTGATCACGTGGCAATTGAACGCATCGGTGGCGTTGTGCTCATTATCATGGCCCTGTTTCTTCTCCTCACCCAGTTCACCGCGGCACCCCAACTCGCCATGGAGCGTCGCTTCCATCCGCAACTGCAACGCTTTGGTAAGTTCGCTGCGCCGGTGGCAGGGATGGCCTTTGCCTTTGGGTGGACACCCTGTATTGGACCGATTCTCGGCTCGGTGTTGGCGATTGCTGCAACACAATCCTTGCTGCTCAAAGGCATGTTTTTGTTGTTGGCCTATTCCGTCGGGCTTGCGATTCCTTTCTTGGCCACAGGCCTCATCTTTACTCGAGCCATGGGGGCCATCCAGTTCTTGAAGCGGCACAACCGTGTCGTGACCGTAGGGTCTGCAATGATTCTGTTGACCTTTGGCGTCGTGATGGCGCTCAATCAGTTCTCATGGATAACGACCCATCTTGAGGATTTGGCATCCGCAGTTGGGCTCTCAGTCCTTAATCGCCTGGGTTGACGATGGATCCAGTCCTGATGATTTCTCCTGGATTGGTGCCTGGCGAGTTGACGAGATCCTTCGTTGCGACGATGAGGTAGCGCTAGAATGGGAGCGATGGTAGAGGTCGAGGTTGCAGGCGTTAAGGTGGATCTTCGCTCGAATTCACCGGTGCTCTTGTTGCAAGAGTTGTCAGCGCCATTTCGGGTCGTCCCGATCTTCATCGGTGTTCCAGAGGCCAATGCCATCGATCTGGCGATTGCTCATGTTGACCCCCCGCGGCCCCTGACTCATGATCTCGCCTGCCTCTTCCTCGAAGAGTTAGATGCCCAGATCACGCAAGTAGCGATTACCGAAGTGCGTAATGGAACCTATTACGCCGAGATCTCACTAATGGCCAACGGCATCGAACACCGCATCAGCGCCCGGCCTTCGGACTCTGTCGCACTCGCGATTCGCAGTAACGCAATCATTTATATCGATGAGGCAGTGATGAACGCCGAGGGAACCGTCTTTGATGACACGCAGGCCGATTCCGAAGGAGGGGTCGTCCAACAAGAAGAGATCGTAGGAGAGTTTCGCGATTTCCTCAAATCCATCAAGCCGGAGGACTTTTCGGAGTGACTTTTCGGGCTAGCTTTTCGGGGTAAGGTCGTCTAACAACCCACTCGTGACGTATGGTTGACGCCCGTTGCAGCGTATCTACGATCAAGAGACCTCATAAGCTCTCAGTTTGGTTGCAACCGCTAGCACCGCCTCCCATGCTCCAGAGGTCTTCCGGTCTTGTCATCCCACGATATTCCAGAGCTACCATGTGATGAGGGCAGGCGGCGAACAAGGTTTGGATAGTGCTCGCTACTACAATTTGCAAATTGGCAGCTTCAACGGCCTTTGTGTCGAGCGTTCTACGCTCGATTGACGAGAGGAGTACGTCGCATGCGCAAACCGATACTACTGATCGTCGCTGGAATTCTCGCCATCTGCATTATCGGGGCATTCTTCGTCTCGAAGACACTCGGATTAGCAGCGATCATCGGAGGGGTCTTCTTCATGATCGTGTTTGGCATTGCGCTATCTCGGCCGCCACTGCAGACCGAAGACGAACTTTACGAATCCTATGGTGAAGCGGTGCCTGATTCCCAATCAAATGACAACGCATCGCATACGGAGCAGCACACGCGCAGCGAGTATCCGCGCCAAGAGCAATCAAGCAATCAAGGTCACGACGAAGGCGGTCGCTCAGATGAGTAGTCGGTTAACTTCTTGAGTTGAGCAATGGCGTTATCGAGTAAGAGTCCCCTGAGCCCCGCTCCAAGCTCAACGAGTTCCTCAAGCTCCTCGGCCGCTCTGTGCCGACTTTCAGGACTTCGTTGACGCACCAATGGGGCAAGCAGCTGTTCGATCAGGCCCGCCTCTCGCTCAGTTGAGGTTCGATAGTGTCTCAGGTGGCGCGGTTCAAGCCCAAATTTGGAGAAGGAGTGAACAGCCCGAACAATCTCGATCTCGGTTGGCGTAAAGTGTCGTTCTCCGGCAACCATCACCCCGGCGATGAGGCCGTTACGGATCATCTCATCAATACTGGTCGTTGTGGCGCCGGTCAGACGCGCGAGTTCACCAAGCGGGAAGAGCTCCGGTCGGGTGGTGGAGGCAGGTGAGCTTGGCACTGATGCTCGTTGACTTGGAGCATCAGCGTCGCTCGAGATGTCCTGGTGTGGTTCGCTTGCCACCTCTGGTTCATCAATCTCTTGTGAGAACAGATCGACGCGTGTGTCTGCGTCGAGGTGCTCCTTGATCTTTCGCAAGGGCATGTAGGTGGATTTTTGCAGCCTCAGTACTTCGCAGAGGCGCTCAATGTCGGGTTGAAAGAACCTTCGATAACCCGCAGCATTGCGTTCAGGTGCAATAAGGCCCTGGCTCTCAAGAAAACGAATCTTGGAGATGGTAACTTCTGGAAACTCTTCCTGCAGGAGCCCTAAGACCTCTTTGATTGAAAATTCCCGTTCCGAGTCGCCCCGCAATACCTCCCAACGAGGGTGGGCTGTCAGCGGTCCAGCTCCTGGCGAAGGAACAGCATGCGAAATTTGCCGATCTGTATCTCGTTGCCCGGGCACAATTTCTCCTCCTCAACTCGCTCTCGATCGACGTACGTCCCGTTGAGCGATCCCGCATCCTTGATGTAGTAGTCGTCACCTTTGAGGGTGACCTCGGCGTGGCGCCGTGATACCGTCACATCATTCAAGAAGATATCACTGTCAGGGTGCCGCCCAATGCTCATCGTTGATCGGTCTAGCTGAAACCAGGAGCCGGCCTCTTGACCCATCTGAATCATCAGGTAGCCGTAGCCTCCTTCAGGCTCGATCCCTTCTGACTCTTTACTACGGATCCCGAGGAGCGTGGCATCGAGCACCTCCATCGAGCCCGTAGTCTCGTCGGGGCGTTCAAACAGGCTCGAACCGCACGCCGAGCAGAAGTGGGCGCTCGGGGGGTTGACCTCATTGCATCGGGGGCACACGGACATGGACTACTCGCTGTTAAGGAGCTTGCGATACGCCGCAATGTCAAGGAGCTGGTCGGTGTTCTCACCCTCGACGCTGATTCGACAGATCCAACCCTCGCCGTAGGGATCCGTGTTCAACAGCTCGGGATTCTCGCTTAGTCGACCGTTGACTTCGCCAACAACGCCAGTTACAGGAGCGAAGATGTCAGAGACCGACTTTGTCGACTCAACCTCTGCGATCGAGTCGCCGATCGACACCTGACGTCCGACCTCGGGCAACCCGACGAACACGACATCGCCGAGGGCGTCTTGTGCGTAGTCGGTGATTCCCATCGTCGCCGTGCCATCAACGATGGCTACCCACTCATGCTCCGCTGTATAGAGAAGATGCTCTGGAAAGTTCATAGTTGCCAAGGCTAACGGGTCAGCGCCGACTGTGCTCACTCACTGGAGAAAAAACCGCGTTGTATCCGGACAATGTTAGGTTTTACCAACCGTGTTGAGCTGCTTGGGCTCAGCTTGGATACGGTGCAGCATCGCGAATGACACGGACTCGTTCGTGGAGCGTCGCAATCATCGCGCTTGCTGCAACATCATCGTTGTCACAGACCCATACCTTGAGCAAGGGCTCAAGCTGATCGGGGGCGATAAGCCAGAAGCGGTCCTTGTCAGACACCCGAATGCCGTCGATGGCGATGAGTTCGGCGTGAGGGTCGGCCTCAGCCCACGTACGCAGCGCACGCATGGTGTAGCCCATCTGCGCGTAACTGACCGCAATCTCATCCACATGAACCTTTGGTACGGTAACCGACCGGCGCAGACGCGAGAGCGGTTGTCGGACATGTTCAAGCCCGGAGAGTAGGTAACCAAGGCTCACAGCGGAGTCGGGTACCGATGTGAGGTTCGAAAAGAGGAAGATGCCTTGACCGCCAACCCCAAGGGCTGGCCGCTCGCTCGATCGGACCTTGGTGCTGATGTCATTGAGGTCGAGTCCTGCCCAGGTAAACTCAACGCCCGCGTCATTTGCCAGGGTTTCGAGGGTGTTCGGCATGTTGACGGGGGCGATGACCTCTTCGATGCCATCGCTTTGAATTACAAGCTTGGTGAGCAAGGCAGCAAGTTCAGCATGGCTAATGACAGTGCCCTCGTCGTCGACGACGGTGATTCGCTCCGCCCCAGGATCCACCAGGAGACCGAGCTGCGCCGATGAGGCAACCACCAGCCGTGAAAGGGTCTGGAGTTGGTTGGCGGAGTCGTGGGTGATAGAGCGAATGGTTGACGGGTAAGAGTTGACCGCCAGCACATCCATCCCAAGCGAGCTCAGCAGCTGTGGAAGAGAAAGATTGCCGCTACCGAACGAGAAGTCGATCACGATCTTTGCACCAAGCCTGCGTATCCGCTGCATCGGTAGGCGAGCGTTGATCTCTGCCTTCCAGCTTTCGAACGAACGCGGATACGCGCGCAGATCTCCAACCTCTGAGCCTGATACTCTCCGGAAGTCCTCCCGCTCAAGGGCACGTTCAACCTTGCGCCTGGCACTCGAGGTGAGGTCGCATCCGTTTTCATCGACGAGATGGATGAGGAGTCCCTGCGGCTCACCGGGATCGAGGGCGACACGAACACCTGCCAGGCTATCGGAGTGGGCCACCAGGTGGCGCAACACCGGAAGGGTGGAGACCTCCAGGTCTTCAACCCCCATGCCGACGGAGTTGAACCCCACCATCATCGCCCGTTTGATCGCTCGGGCCGAGCGCGAGGTGTCTCGCGCTGCCATGACGACTGAGTGCGGTGGAAGCATCGAGCCATAAGCCATGGCAATACGACAGGCCAACTCCGGCGTGATATCGATGTTGGCGAGGCCTGCGATGCCAAGGGGACCGAAGACCGTTCTCGGCGATCCAGCCTCCCACACGATGGAGTTGGTGACCGTCGAGAGGGCTTCGATCTTCTTGGCCGGATAGATCTTGATGTCCGGGGCGAGCACCGCTTCACGCCCGACATAGACGCCATCGGCGACGATCACCCCATCGTTGACCACAGAGCGCGATCGGACTTCAGCACCTCGACCAAGGATTGCCGCGCGTATCCGAGTGGCCTCTCCCACGAAGACATGGTCGAAGAGCACTGCGCCTGAGAGCACCGAGCCTGTCTCGATACGAGCGTTGTCACCAATGACGGTGTATGGACGAATCTCGACCCCGGGACCGAGGTAGACATAGTCCCCAATCAAAGCAGGTCCCTCGATCTTGGCGGTTGGATCGACGTTGCAGTCTTTGCCGATCATGACACCACCCTGGAAGCTAAAACCCTGGAGCTGGGTATGGGTGCGGCCATCAAGGATATCTCTGCCTGTTTGGAAGAAGCCTCCAAAGGTTCCTACATCTGCCCAGTAACCCTCAGAGACATACCCGTAGAGCGCCTCACCCTCGTCGAGTAGCCGTGGGAAGACCTCACTGGAGAAATCGACTGCACGGTCGGTTGGGATAGCGTCAAGTACCTCCGGCTCCAGCACATAGATGCCAGTGTTAACCGTATCAGTAAAGACCTCTCCCCAGCTGGGCTTTTCGATCAGCTGTTCGACGCGCCCTCCCTCGCCGGTAGCGACGATGCCGAACTCAGTCGGGGCGTCGACGGATGTGAGAACCATCGTCGCGGCCGCGTTGCGGCGTTGATGAAACTGGACGGCATCGGTAAGGTTGACGTCGGTGAGTACATCGCCACTCAGGACGAGAAAAGTTCCTCGTAGCAGATGCCGTGCATGGGCAACGGCTCCTGCAGTGCCGAGCGGTGTCTCCTCTTGCAGATAGCGGACCGAGACCCCGAACTCAGAGCCATCACCGAGGTAGTTGCGGATCGCGTTGCCTAAGTAGGCGACGGTAACGATGATATCGGTGACGTTGTGCGCAGCGAGCAGCTCCACCACATGTCCAATCATCGGCTTGTTTGCGATCGGCAACATCGGCTTTGGCGTGGTGCTCGTCAGGGGCCGTAGCCTGGTGCCTTCCCCTCCTGCGATAATGACTGCCTGCATGAAAGCCTCCCTTTGGACAACGAATCCACGTCAGTCCAACTCTGGCAGTTCCTTCCGGTGAGCTGTTCTCACAAAGTTTAGGGCATAGAGAGCGAGAGCGACGTACAAGAACGCAACCGCGACCACCATAACAACGATCGCGAAATCCTTGATCAGCACCTGACTCAATCCATCGCCAAGAACTACCAATGGAAAGCCTAGCAGCAAGCCAAAGGTACCCGCCTTGCCGATCCAGACGACATCATTGCGATGACGATGAACGACCAGGTCGCCGAGGACGGTGATCGCTACAAGAAGCTCTCGCACCAATACGATAATCAGAAGCCACGTCGGAACGAGATGATCGACCAACGCCGCCACGGCGATCACGATGAGCACCACTCGGTCTGAGAAGGGGTCAAAGACCTTTCCGAAGGTCGTGACGGCACCCGTTCGTCGCGCCACAAAACCATCGAGGAAATCAGTGATGCCCATGACGGCGAGAAGGATGGCCGCGGCTACGTCGTGTCGACCGTGTAGCAAGAGAATCCAGACAGGGATGAGGAGCACGAGCCGAATGGCCGTGATAACGGAGGGGACCGCCGCGACGATGACGGATGCTACAGGACGTGAGCTCACGGCTTCTAGCATAGACCTTGCAGGTATTTTCAGAATTCTCCCTAGCCTTCCTAGGGTGGGGTAGAATAGGTGCCGTGCCCCAGGGATCCATGCTTTCGCTCGTCGTTTTCCCATCGACCATCGTCTTGATGGGCATCGTAGCCTTTCTAGTGGGCTGGAAACGCCACGCTCGCTTCATGAACTCCATTCGGGCCAAGCGTGCAGCACAATACAATGCGACCCACATCGCTACCACCATGGCCTATGAGCCCGAGGTGATGATCACGAACGTCATGCGTGCTGATGAGTCGTTGTTGATCGGGTATCAGCCTTACCTTCACACCGCTCAGGACGTGACGAAGGCGCAGGGGACATTTGTGGCCTTTGGGACTACCCAAGAGGTACTTGAATGCTTGGAGAACTGGTGCGCTCAGCAAGCGTGTGTTCGAGTTGAACTCAACCACATGGACCACCGGCTGCGGCTCTGCCGGACTTACACCACTGAACAGGTCGAGCTTTCGATGGTGCCCAGCAAGAATGTTGGGTAAGGCTACCGAGGGCCGTTAGCATGTCAGAAGTGATGAAGACCACTGCTCTGCATGGGACCCACCTGGGGCTCGGTGCGAAAATGACGCAATTTGGCGGCTATGAAATGCCTTTGGCGTATCCTGCTGGGACGATCGCCGAGCACCTCGCGGTCCGTAACGATGCTGGCGTCTTTGATGTGAGCCATCTAGGCACGGTCAGGGTACAGGGGCCTGATGCCTTTGACCGACTGCAGTCGGTGTTCACTAACGACCTCAGTCGCATCGGACCAGGCCGAGCCCAATACACCCATCTGTTGGACGACACAGGATCGGTCCTTGACGATATCATCGTTTGGTGGCTGACGAGCGATGGCTTCGATGTCATGCCAAACGCTGCCAACACAACCAACGTCCTTGCCAGTGTCGGTGGGGTTGATGTCACAGATCAGCGAACGATCCTTGCGGTTCAAGGGCCCCAGGCTCGGACGTACGTCCGATCCGTCCTTGAGGTGAACGAGTTGCCGTCCAAGAACCGGATCGTGACGGGCCGTTATCGAGACGCCCCAATCGTAATTTCTGGTACGGGTTACACGGGCAGCGATGGGGTAGAACTATCGATACCCAACGAACGAGCTGAGGCGTGTTTCCTTGATCTGATTCGCGCTGGCGTCCAACCATGTGGACTTGGGTCACGTGACACCCTTCGACTTGAGGCCGGCCTTCCGCTCCATGGACATGAACTTGGCCAGAACCTAACGCCATTCAATGCGCGACTCGATTGGGTTGTGAAGTTTGATAAGGGCGACTTTCCAGGCAAGTCGGCGCTGTTGGCCCAGCGCGAAGCCGGGGTATCCCCACTCTTGAACGGTCTCACCACCAGCACCCGAGCTCCATTGCGAACCGGTGAGCGAATCTATGCTGATGGCGATGAGGTTGGCTGGGTGTCGAGTGGCGGTTATTCTCCGCTGCGCAAAGAAGGAATCGGCCTCGGATTCCTTGATGCTGGGGCCCCGGATGCACTAGTTCTTCATCGAGGAGAGCTTCGCGTGCCGATTACCCGCTGCGCCTACCCATTTGCCGCACTCACTTAGATACGTTGCAATGTTGTGCTTTTGTAGAGGTTCCTTTGCGTCCAGCATGACTCCTGTAAACCATGGGATGCCAGTGCGGCTACCCAAGACCAATGAGCGCGAGACCAATGAGCGCGAGACCATACAGCGCAGGATGAGAGAGAGGCTAAGTGACAAGATTGAGATCCAAACGGAGCCACAGTCGAGTTCTAAAGCCGATTTCGTACTCGCCTGAACGTAACTGACGAGACACTGAAGAAGGAGGATGGTTTGCCGTCTTTTGCCCCACACACCGATGAGGAGATCCGTCAGATGCTGGCCGATCTTGAGCTGACATCCTTGGATGAGCTGTATGCGTCAATTCCGATCGCACTGCGGCGCAGTGAACCGCTGAATCTACCCGAAGATCGCTCCGAGATCGACGTCATCGAGGAGTTTGTCCATTACGGGGCCTCTAACAGCGCGGTTCGCAGCTCCCTAATCAGCTTTGCTGGGGGAGGTGTCTACGACCATGATCTTTCTGCAGCAGCGCGACATCTCGGCACCCAAGCAGCCTTCGTCACGGCGTATACGCCCTATCAGCCGGAGGTCGCCCAAGGCGTCTTACAAGCGTTGTTTGAGTTCCAGACCATGATCGCCCGACTCTTTGGTCTCCCCATCGCCAATGCCTCACTCTACGATGGGGCGGCGAGCCTGGTCGAGGCGGTCAATATGGCGGTGGGCTATACCAAGCAGCACCGTGTCATCGTGTCAAAGGGAGTCCACCCAAACTATCGAGCGGCGCTCGCCACTTTCGGTGCGGGCACCAAGATCGACGTAGCCACCCTTGAACTTGGTGCCGACGATACGACCATCGTCCCTGAGGCTAGGCCCGGCGGACCGGTGGCGGCGGTGATCGTCGGGTATCCAAACTATTTCGGCGCGATCGAGGATCTTCATGAATTTCGGGCACTGGCAACCTCACTTGGGGCCCTATTGATCGTTGTCGCCGACCCGATCGCTTTAGGGCTGCTTGTGTCGCCCGGAACTCTGGGCGCTGATATCGTCGTGGCCGAAGGGCAATCGCTTGGCATACCGCTCTCGTTTGGTGGCCCGCTACTCGGTCTGTTCGCCGCTAAGCAAGACTACGTCCGACTAATGCCTGGCCGACTTGTTGGCGAGACCCGCGACCTTGATGATCGACGAGCCTTTGTGACGACCCTTCGTACCCGTGAGCAAGATATTCGTCGTGAGAAGGCTACCTCAAACGTCTGCACAAACCAAACCCTGATGGCGATCCAAGCTGCGATCCATCTGTCTTGGCTCGGTAAGGCTGGCTTTGCCAAGCTTGCACGGCGCAACTATGACGGTGCCCACTATCTGGCGGCGCGACTGGGTGAGATCGGGCTCGTCCCGAGCACGACTCGATTTGTCCGCGAATTTACGGTGCCCGTTCCAATGAGCGCCACCGAGCTCGTCCACCGCATGTTGGCGCATGGCTTTTTGGCTGGCGTTGTCCCGCCAGAGACCGATGATCGGATCGTCATGGCCGTCACCGAGGCCCGCACCAAAGCCGAGATTGACCGCTTTGTCGACACCCTGGGAAAGGAACTGCAATGAGCTTTCTAACACACAGCGCAGCCGGTGGCAAGGCCTCCTCGGCTCCGTTAGTCGGCGACGCCGAAGAGCCAACCATCTTTGAACTCTCGGTCGCCGATCGGCGGGCGTATTCGCTCCGAGACACTGAGGTGCCCGAGATGGATCTTACGAGCATCGGCGAGTGGCTCCGTGAGGAGCCCGTTGGCCTGCCCGAGGTATCTGAGCGTGATCTCGTTGGTCACTTCACCCGCCTCGCTAGCCGTAACTACTCGGTTGACCTTGGTGCCTATCCGCTTGGTTCGTGCACCATGAAGTACAATCCCAAGTTTGCCGATCAGATCGCGTCGATCGACGGTCTTGCAAACGTCCATCCCTTGACGCCGCCAGAGGCGATCCAGGGTTGGCTTCGACTCTTGAACGAACTCGAGCATTACGTCTGCGAAATGACCGGCATGGCCCAAGCCACGCTCCAGCCCCCAGCAGGGGCCAGTGGCGAGTTGACTGGCTTGTTGATTATGCGGGCTTATCACGCCGCTAACGGTCGCAACCCCTCGAAGATCGTGATCCCTGACTCTGCCCATGGCACGAATCCTGCGTCGGTTTCCCTTGCTGGGTTCGAGGCCGTCACGGTACCAAGTGGACCCAATGGGCTTGTCGATCTTGCCAAGCTTCGTGCCTTGGTGGACGATGACACCGCAGGCATCATGTTAACCAACCCCAACACCCTTGGGCTCTTCGAGCAAGAGATCCAGGAGATCTTGGCGGTGATTCATGCCGTTGATGGGCTCGCCTATTATGACGGAGCGAACCTCAATGCGATCGTCGGTGTGGCCCGACCTGGTGACATGGGGTTCGATATCGTCCATTCAAACCTCCACAAGACATTTGCGACCCCTCACGGCGGTGGCGGACCTGGTGCCGGACCGGTGGCGGTCGTCGAGCGTCTTGTGGACTTCCTTCCAGGACCGATTCCTCGATCGCTCGATGGTGGCGCCACCTATTTGTGGGTGACCCCTCCCAGATCCATCGGTCGAGTCCACGCCTATTATGGCAACGCAGTGGTCCTTGCGCGAGCACTCGCGTTCATGCGCTATCTCGGCCGCGACGGTCTCAAGCGGATGAGCGAACTTGCGGTTCTCAATGCCAACTGGCTCAAGGCCCGTATCGCCAGCACCTTCGACGTCGCCTACGAGCAACCGTGCATGCACGAGTTTGTCGTTTCGGCCGAGAAGCTCAAGACCCGAACTGGAGTCCGTGCACTCGATGTCGCGAAGGCCCTGCTCGATGCTGGCTTTCACGCTCCGACGGTGTATTTCCCATTGGTCGTACACGAGGCGCTCATGATCGAACCCACAGAGACTGAGTCACCACAGACCTTGGAGGCGCTTGCTCGTGCCTTTGAAGAGATCGTAGAGCAGGCAAAGCAGGATCCCCGGGTCGTCTTGGCGCAGCCACAAAACACGCCGGTCCGCCGACTCGATGAGGCTCGAGCCGCTAGGAATCCGATACTTACTGAGGATGGACGTCACTAGTCGCCGAACGCTGCTTGCTTTTCCGGCGGCTAAGGGCATGGAGGTAGAGGGCGACGGTCAACGCGAACACCACCAGCGTCTCAACCAACAACTCTATGATCGACGCATGAAACTGCGGGGCGCTTGAACTCGTCTCGTGTAGCGTTGAGAGCTGGGCGCCAAGTACCAAGATCCTTCGAACCGATGAGACGATGCCGATGATAAGGAAGGGGCGAAGCTGAAAGCCTCCGTGCTTGAGGTGGTTGTAGACGGTGCTCATCAGCTCCAACAAGATGATCACGAACAGGATCTCATTCAAGGTACCAACCAGGGCTCGCGTGACATTGCCATTGAGGTCAATGCCGATAAGTCCATGGACCGCTTGGTAAAGCACCGCCGCAGCCATCACCGCCAGGAACAGCGCTACGATAAGGTAGAACAGCGTCTCGACACTCGAGACATAGTCAGCTATTCGTGAAGAATTGAGGGGGGAGTTACTCATGTGCAGGGTAGCATATCTGGCCGCATCGCGATGAGCGTTCATATCCGGTGAATTCCCGGCACCGACGAGCTCGGACAAGCCTGCTCGCAATCACCGCTCTTTGGGGAGCCACGTTCTCGCTTAACGAGGTTGCGCTTCACTCGATTACCGCTCCTACATTGACCTTCCTTCGCTTCGCGCTGGCATCGGTGTTCTTATTGGTGATCTTCGGACGTCATCGGTCGTTCTGGCGTGATCTGGACCAAAGGGAGGTTGGAGCTGGTGTTGCAACTGGAGCGTTGCTTTTTGGCGGCTATCTGACCCAGACAGAGGGTCAACGGTTCATCTCGGCGTCGCTGTCGGGCTTTCTCACCGGACTCTCGGTGATTTTGGTACCAATTTTGCTCCTTCTTTTCCATCGTCGGCCATCCAAGCTCCAGATTTGGGCGGCGATTCTAGCGCTTGCGGGGCTCTACCTGCTCGCAGCCCCCACGGGGGCAGGACATCTGTTGGGTGTAGCGCTGATGCTCGCGTGCGCGATGTTTTTCGCCATACAGCTCGTGGTGGTGGAGTTTGTTATCAATCACGTCCAGGTAGCACGGTTTACCTTGATCCAGATGGTGACGGTCGCTGTGCTCGCCGGGCTGGTGACGCTGGTGCCGGGTCAAGGAGGGTTGTGGCCCGCTCACGCCTCCGGTGAGGCCTGGTTGACGGTTATCATCAACGGGATTGGGGCTTCGGCGGTCGGTTTTCTCGCCCAGACCTGGTCGCTGCGTTGGCTCGATTCCATCGAGATATCGATCATCTACTCGATGGAGCCGGTCTTCGCAGCGCTGGTTGCCCTGGTAGCCCTCCATCAACATCAGCAGCTCTCCGGATGGATTGGCGGTGCCATCATCGTCGGGGCTATGCTTCTCATCTCGGTGGGTTCACGCGGTGATGAGCAACCAGGAGCTCAGCCTGGAACACAGGGACCCCAAGAGTCGTCTTTTTAGGGGACTAAAGTCACACGCGATCGGCATTGTGGGTCCTGATCGTCTGTTTTGCCTACGATTGAGAGGGAGATGAAGTGCCGTGGTTGAGTACGCAGACAATGACGCAGCCTTGGGTGGCGAGAGCCAGCCGGTTCGTTTTGTCCGTGATTTTGTCGACCTGGATATGGACTGGGAGGCAGCGGCCCTGCAAATCACCCAGCATCCCTCCAGTTGGCTTGGTGAGCTCATCACTGGGACAAGATTGAGCCAGAGCCCGGTGCAGGCGAAGATGGGACTGAGGGCGGCAAAGATCTTTGGTGCCTCAGTAGTCGTGACGCTGGCTGCACCGTCAAGGTCTCGCGATAGCGTCATCTTCCCGATCACCTGGGCGCCAGTTTCACGGTCAAGGCTGTTGCCGACCTTTGAGGGGACGCTGGGTGTCTCAGGGCTCGAACAAGGGGCGAGTCAACTATGGCTGGAGGGAACCTACCGTGCCCCATTGGGTCGACCCGGTCAGCTGATGGACCAGGCGGTCTTTCATCGCCTCGCTGACTCGAGTATCCGGGGCTTTCTCCTCCGTCTTGCACGGTTGCTCCAGGAGTCGAACTGACCGAGCGTGACACGGGCCTCATGGTGGGTGAAGCCCGTTAAGGGATGCACCCGAAGGCGCTGGCCCAACCCTCAAATTCGCTTGACACCGTGGCGAAAGGACCTTGTTGCTAGTTAGGCGTAAATGGGGCGCCACGGGTCAACTTGTCGGCTTGTCGGTCCCGTTAGGGTGATAGAGAAACTGGACTGGAGTCTCTATGAATGGACCGCGACGTACCAAGATCGTCTGTAGTATTGGGCCCGCCTCGCAGGGGGTGGAGCAGTTGGTCACCCTGATCGAAGCGGGCATGAATGTCGCGCGCATCAACATGTCACACGGCACCTTCGAGGAACATCGAGCGACCATCGAACATGTCCGTGCCGCAGCGCTGCGAACCGGGTCGACCATCGGGATCCTTGGCGATCTCTGTGGGCCAAAACTGAGGATTACCGATCTCCCGTCGCGGCTGCATTTGGTCAAGCCTGGCGACCAGTTTCTCGTTACCGAGGGTGACCCAGCCGATCAACCGGATGCGATCGCAATTACCTCACTTGGTGTCCTCGGAGAGGTTGAGCCCGGAGATGGCATCGCCTTCGCCGACGGTGCCGTGCGCGGTCTTGTCCAAGCCAGCGACGAACATGGGGTCAGCGTGCTGGTGACCCAAGGAGGATCGCTCTCCGTTCGCAAGGGAGTCAACCTACCCGACTCACACCTGAGCATTCCTGCCATGACCGACAAGGATTACCAGGACACCCTCTTCCTGCTCGAACAGGAGGTTGACTTCATCGCCCTCTCGTTCGTTGGCGTAGCCGAGGATTTGATGTTGGCTCGGGATTTCATACGCAACAATCTTGAGGGCCCAAACACGCCCAGGCTCGTAGCAAAGATCGAGCGTCGCGATGCCTTAGGCCGCATCGCTGAGATCATCGATGCTGCCGACGCAGTCATGGTGGCCCGTGGTGACTTGGGCGTTGAGATCCCCGTGGAAGAGGTCCCGATTGAGCAGAAGAGGATCATCCATCTTGCGAACGCCAGAGGGAAAATGGTGATCACCGCCACCCAGATGCTCGAATCGATGATCAGTGCACCGACCCCAACGCGGGCTGAAGCCTCCGACGTCGCCAACGCGATCCTCGATGGAACCGACGCGATCATGCTCTCTGCTGAGACCGCGGTCGGCTCCTATCCGAGCGAGGCCGTCGGTCAGATGGATCGGATCGCTCGAGCAACCGAGGCGATCGTTGCCGATCAGAGCCTGACGTTGTTGACACACCCAGCCAGAACAATCCACTCCACGGCGGATGCCATCGGGTTCGCGGCCGCTGATCTGAGCCGTAATCTCTCACTCAAGGTCGTGGTCGCGGTGACCGAATCTGGACATTCCGCACGAACGATCTCGCGCTATCGTCCAACGGTACCTATCGTGGGTGCCACCCCCGATGCCTTTGCGGCGCGTTCGTTGACGCTGAGCTATGGGGTCATCCCGATCACGATCCCTCGGTCACCAAGTACCGAGGTGATGATCCAGGAGGCGATCGAGGCAGCGATCGATCTCGACCTCTGTGAAAATGGGGATGTCTGTGCCTTGGTTGCTGGTATTCCTTTCGGTGTGCGAGGAACCACCAATCTCATCAAGATTCAGATCGTCGGCGAAGGTTTCCTCACCATCAACGAACGCTTTGCCAGTGACTGATCACTGCCCTCATAGCTAGCGTCGAGCTGGGTTGCGCGAGCTGTTGCCTACCTACGAAGCACGTGGCGTTGTTTAGTTCTCGGTGCCTGGACTCCCGGGACTTCTTGCCTGGAAGGCAAGCCGGGAGAGGGCTCCGAGAACGACGATGGTACCCACGCTGGCGAAAAGCTGTCGAGGCAGCGCCGCCAACTGCGTGATCAGTGCGACAATCACCACAAGAGCGGCGAACACCCCCGACCCGAGCACGAGTATCCATTCAAATGGCCACAAGCTAGCGACCGGCGAGTGTTGCGAGGTGATGAACAGTAGGCCAAGCGTGATACAGAGTCCAAGCGGTACCATGATGATAAGGGCTGCTGCATGCACCGGTGGCGACGCGGCCACGATGGCCAGGTCACACACGGTGCTCACGCTTGCGAGCAACGTCGTAGCTCGCGTACGGAGCAAGCTTGCGAGCACGCAGCTGATGATCCCAACCCCAGCTAGACCCCCTGACAAGAGGCTGGTGTGCGACGGTGCGATCACCCCAAGCGCGGCGCCCGTTGCCAACAAGAGCGTGCCAAGGACGCGTGACGCATGCGTAGAGTTAGAAGACATCGACATCAGTGCGTTCTCGCCAGGTGTCTTGGTCGATGACCGTGATGCCAAGATTGGCGATATCGGCCAAGAGTTGCCGTCGAATCAGGAGACCAAGGCGCGCAACTTGGTTGGGCGACGGCTGCACCGGCGAGGTCGTCGGCCGCACCACAATCACCGGATGACCGGCGAACTTGAGGTCTCGAATCGCCTGCACGATTCTGGGGTCGTCCAAACCGCTTACCACCATGACGGTGGCTGCACGGGGGAGTGCGGTCTTTGGAATCAGATCAATCCGCTTATCCGCGGCACTTTCATACGGCCTCACGAGGAGCAATCGCTCGCCAATGAGGCGCTCTTGATAATGTCCGGTGGCCGGGGGAAGCCAACCGATGGTTCCTCCAAACACCACCAATCCAACCCGATCGAAGTTGCGCAGGTGGGCTCTGGCGAGGTTCGACGCGAGTTTCGTGCGCTGTGCGAGATCAGCCGATGGGAAGGTGTCGAGGAAAATGACCAGATCGAGCGGCAGCTCACTACTGCGTTCATTGAGCCAGATGGCATCAGTGCGTGCAGTGGCCTTCCAATTCACGTCGGTCAAAGGGTCACCGGGACCTGCCTGGCGTACGTCCACAAACTCGAGGCCCGCGTGGCTTTTGACCGTCGATCGATGTCGTCCAACGGCGTAGGGTGCCGATACCATTCGCATAATTGGCGCGACCTCCTCGATGGGAGGGAATACCTTGACAGCATCGTCGAGGCGCAGGGGCATCGTATCCTCAAAGAGGCCAAAAGGCCCCTCTCTGATTAGCGAACTCCCCGATAGGTCCACGCTGCCAAAATGGGCAAGAGCAAAGCTGATAGTGCTGGTGGCAGCGGTGACGGCAAAGGATCCAACGAGCAGACCGCGATCCCGCAGAACTACCCGATAGCGCAAGCGTCGATACGGAGTAATGTCGAGCTGAAGAAGCAGCTCATCACCTTCGAAGCAGATCGGTTTGTCATCCAGGGCATAGGTGACCGTACCGCCGTTATCGCGGGGCCAGAGCAGGCCAACGACGGCGATGACCATCAACGGAGCTCCTGCGACGACGACCGCAGGACCAGTCAGCGATCCGAGCACAAGGGCGGTCCATGCGCCAATGAGCACTGCACCAAAGCGTCGCGTATACTGGCGCTGCATCACCGTGCGCTATTGGGCGCCTCGACAGCGACCGGCGCAGGAATCGATCGGATCGCCTCGGCGATGATGCTGTCGCGACGAACCCCTCGGATCCATGCCTCGGGGCTAAGACGCATTCGATGTCCGAGGGCGGGAACCGCCATAGCCTTGACATCTTCGGGCGTGACAAAGTCGCGGCCCGCCACCGCGGCACAGGCGCGAGCCAGCAGTGCGAGAGCAATGGAGCCACGAGGGCTAGCTCCCAACGATACCGACGATCGCTCACGGCTATAATGGGTCAGTGCCACGATGTAGTCGATGATCGCCTCGGAAACATAGATCTGTTGCAGCACTTGGCGTGCGCCAAGTAGTTGGTCCCTGTCGATGACTTTTGACGTGAGTACGTTAGCGGTTCCCGTGCTCAAGTGATCGATAACGACCTGGCGCTCGTCGAGGGAGCTCGGGTATCCGATGGTTGTTGACGCAAGGAAGCGATCAACTTGGGCCTCTGGCAAGGGGTATGTTCCCTCGAACTCGATTGGGTTCTGGGTTGCGATGACAACAAATGGGTCGGGTAGCGGATACGTGACCCCATCAACCGTTACCTGGGACTCAGCCATAGCCTCAAGGAGTGCGGACTGAGTCTTTGGCGAGGCACGATTGAGTTCGTCCGCCAATAGCACGTTGGTAAAGATCGGACCCCGTTGAAAGTTCATCCGGCGGTTCTCGGGATCCCAGATGCTCATCCCGATGATGTCACTCGGCAAGAGATCCGGGGTGAACTGGATGCGGGCAAACTCCACCCCCACCACGGTGGCCAGACTCCGTGCAAGCAGTGTCTTGGCAACCCCCGGGACATCTTCGAGGAGAATGTGTCCACCAGCGATGATGGAGGAGACGACCAAACTCACCACCTGATCCTTGCCGTGGATCACCCGATTCATCTCGTCTATGACATCCTTGATCGTTTGATGATATTGCCCTAGTGTGGTTGCCAACTGTCCTCCAATCTGCGAAGTGTCAGCTCGACGAGCTCAGCGTCAAGCCTGCGGACCTCAGGGTCGTCGTCGGCCTGAGGCGTCAATTGGGCCTCGAGCTCTGCGATCGCCACGCTGTCGTGGCGCAGCCGGGCAGCCCGCACGAGCTCTAGCAACGTGTTGCGAAGCGCAACTTCGGCCCCCTTGTCAACCGAGTAGCTTGACAACAGGAGCTCGAGGGGGTCATTACCGATTGGTTGGTCGAAGCTGTGGTGCTCTGCGACACCAAGTCCTAACCAAGCCACGACTTCCGAAGGGAGCGAAGCGACCACGATGAGAACGCAAATCGCGACCGTACCTCCCCGGATCGCGTCTGATGTCGACGCAATATGGAAAAAAGCAAGCGCAATTGAGAGAGCAGCGATCAAGGCGATGAGCACGAGCACTGACTTACGCATGAGCCGTCACCCGGTCGCAGGCGGCATCCAAAAGGACGGTCAACGTGTAGGCAAGGTCGGCGTCCTTGGCCTGGATAGTGTGGTCCGAGTACCGAGCCTCAACAAAGAGGCTAGCGATCGTCTGTAGCTCTAACGCCGGGAACGGTAGCGTGCGAGCAATCCTTTGAGCGAACTCGGTTGGTGACTCGAATGGATGGCGAGCCAAACCGATATCTCCAAACCGTGCCTCAACGTGGTCCCAACAGGCATACACCTTGTCATGTGGATCATCGATGGCCGATATGTCCTCAAGCTCCTGTGTCACTCGAGACGTTGGACCTCGAGGACTTAAGTGCCGCAAGAGGCCCAGATTACGCTTTCGCAGTAACCGCTGGCGCAGGAGGGCTCCGGCTCCAAGGGCGATCAGAATCACGACCGCGATAAGGATCGGCACAAGGTAATTGAAATGGTCGAGTGCGCGAGGCGGTGGCACATACTTGGTGAATAAGGAGTTGCCAAGGTGTTCGATGGCGGTCTTTTGACGTTTGCGTCGAGGGGCCAGCAGGACAAAGACAAAGCCCAGGAAAACTAGGAAAAAGATGGCGGCTGCGGTGACCAAGAGGCGAAGCCAAAGAGGGAAGGGGTTATCTTGGTGCAACAGCAAACGTTCGCCGCGCCGACCAGGACTTCGAAGTGCTAGCGCAATGAGAACACCGACACCAACAACAAAGACGACGACGACGCCGCTCAAGAGTGCACGCACGAGGACATCGAGGAGCGCCTTGTGGGCGATCGAGTGGGTCGGGGATGATCCAACGCTATCGATCCCGCCAAAACCGATCCCAATAATCAGAAGTAGTATTGCGGCACCGAGGGTCCATTGACCTCGAGAGCCAGTCGGCTTGGTCACGCCGTGTGACCGCGTTGCTCAAGACGACGAACAGCGTCTTCGAGTTCGCGAACAATCGCTCGTGAATGCGCTCCAACCTGGCGCAGTGGTTGTGCTGGTGACTCCAACTTCACTGCGAGCAACGCACGCTCAATGTGTTCGACTCTCGCCGCGAGTTCTCGATAGGTCGAGACCAGAGATCGTAGTTCGTTAGCATCTGACATGAGATCTCCCTTGGCGACACGAAATAACCTCCGTTAAGGATAGTAATCGGCTACCGACAAAGGAGTAATCGTGACTCACGAAGGAATGGGCGCCACCGGTTCGACGTCAATCGTGCCACACTGCAAATTCTGTGTTGTGCCGCCGTAGGGTTGTAGCTTGCCAGCGGGGCCTGTGACGGTCAGATAGTGATAATCGTTCGGTGGCGTAATCTCCAAGGAGGTCGATGTCGGACACGACTCACTGCCATACCCGGTCTGAGCGGCGTACTTCATTGAAAACTCGACACTGACATCATGGGCTATCTTGATGGTAGTCACCGTGTCTGGAGTCCTTACGACCGTGGTGGTCAGCTTGGCGCCAGAGGAGGTGAGCATCTGTAACCCTGGATATCCTACGAGTGTACAGGTGTTCGTTCCAGTGTTCGTGAGCGTGTATGTCCTGATCACACTCCCAGCTGCTCCCTGTACGGAGGTCATGTGCGCGACCAGATCGGCCGAGCGGCAACGTCCATCAGCCTTGGATGTGGAGGTTGTTGTACTCTTCTTCGAGGTCTTCTTGGCGGTGCCATTTACCGACGAGGAGCTGGTTGACTTCGTCGTTGTTGAGGAGGGGCTGCTTGACGATCCGCATGCCGCCAAAGTGATGCCCGCCGTCACGATCAGCACCGTCGCAGCGAGCGGCCGCTTTGGCCTGATACCCACGCTGGGGAACAAGTTCTTCGGCATAGTTTTGCTCCTCTCACCTGTAACCATCTGGTCTCAGGTTTGTCCTGACTTGGTTCACTCTAGGGTTTCTCACAAAAGGATCGGACCATTGGCCAGGAAACCTGATGCTCCAGGTGAGATTTATGTCGACGGTCACCAAAACGCTTGATACACCCACCTCTCGGCCATCGGCCCCACCGGCACACCACGAAGGTCCAGCTCAGCGTTGGGCGGCTCTGAAGATCGCTGAGGACAGTCGCCATGAGGATGGCTCGTGCGACGAGGGTCGATCATAAGGAAAACCAAAAACGTTGAAGGCAAACAAAGACCAGCTTGGCATAAGGTGGCGGTAATGACCAAGGATACCCTGATCTTGTACCTCTCGGGAATTGGGTTTGCGGTCGCTGTGACAGCCATCGCGTGTTACCACGCGCGAAGGGATCCAACTCGCAAGGGGGTTTGGATCGCCAAAGCTGGGTCCGTGATCCTTCTCGCAAAGGGTGCCCTGTGGTTCTATACCATTTTTACTGACGGCCCATGGCACGCCAGCTATGGGTTCCCGTTGTACCTCTGTGATTTCGCAGTCTTTGTTGCTGCGGCAGCCTGTTGGTGGAGAAGCAAGTTTCTTGTTGAAGTCATCTATTTTTGGGCTCTAGCTGGATGCATCTGGGGTCTGATCACGCCAGACCTACCACCGACGCTTTCGCATCTCCTGGTCTTCCAATACACGCTAGGACATCTGGCGATTGTAGCCTCTGCACTCTATCTGGTCATTGGCCTGCGCATCTATCCTCGCCCCTTTGCAGTCCTCCGAGTCTATGGAGTCACCTTGCTCTTTACCGGTATGACCGCTGTAGTGGATCTTCTCACCGGCGGCAACTACATGTTCCTTCGACGAACGCCGCACTCGTGGAGTGTGCTGAACCTATTCGGCCCATGGCCCTGGTATCTAATAGTGGCCGGCATTGTAGCATTTGGATTGTTCTTGCTGTTAAACACGCCATTCTGGTTAATGCGCCGTCGGTGCAGCCCCCCCTACCAGCGGAGCTTCGCTGACCGGGACCCAGACGATGCAGCCCACTCCAATGAAACCATGGTTGGACTCAAACAAAGTTATTCTCGAACTGACGGGTTGGGTCTTTAGTCAGCTTGCAGGTTACACTTGTAAGTGTCAGGAGGTTGACGTGCAAACAAGCGGTCGCGAGCGGACCTGGAGCGGCAAGTGGATTGGCATCGTGTTGATTGTTGCGGTGCTAATCGTCACCGTTCCAATTGTCCTGCTTGCTATTGCTGCGGCCAACCATCATGCGCCGGGAGCAGCTGTAACCACCGGGCTGGTGCACGTTTCGTCGACACTGTTACCCTGAGGAACCAGAGGCGCATGGCGCCATGGAAACCGGAGATACCTGCAGTGGATGTTGATCGTTTACCGAACAGTATCGTGTGCCTCGGGTTAGGTCGTTCAATCGAGGACAATTCCCCAGCATTCGCGACCAAACGTTGTAGACATGGCTGTGTGCACGAGGCAACCGCGATTGCAAAATGTCACCCGCTGCAGGGTGTTCCGACATTGTCCTCCAACGGAAAGGGGAGGGCGGAGTCTGCCAACGATCATCTCAAACACTGGCGAGACCTGCAGCCCAATTCCGTACACCATTGGCTATAGAAAGACCTGGTCATCACGTTGAGCCGTCTGCGTCGGCGCTACACAAGGGCACCCACGGCGCACGGGTCCATGTCCAAAACCCATTACCACAGTTGACTTTGACCCGCAAGACAAAACATACCAACTGGCTGTCGCATACGCTCAGCCCATGGTAGGGGTACAGATAGGGGCTAACCTTGTGCTCGTCTGCCGACCTATCTGCATCAACCTCGATGAAGCAAGAGTCCGACACGTGAGAAATCCCAGCCGCACGGTGTTGTGGTGGCGGACGACCTATCGTAACTGCTGATCTTTGCCATGCCGTTGGCTAATCTCAGCTGAACTTGACATAATTACCATTCTCGGCGCACAAAGTCACTCGAATAAACCGACACTTTACTCGGTAAAACGCTGTTGTCCCGTCTCAATCATCTTGATCAAAATCTCAATAAACATGATCATTGGGCGAAAATGAAGAAAAATCTCAATATAGATGATAAACGTGCCGATCAGAAGGCCTATGCACGTTACATTTGCCAGTCTGGAGTATCTTGACCCTCAAAATCACCGTCTGGAGCTCCAGAGCGCATCAGAGCTGGTCAGAGTCAGTTTTGAGACGGCGCAACCAGTTCGGAGCTTTGTGTCCTATCGGAGCAAGAAGAACTACGAAGGCCTCTATGCGTGCGTAAATCTGGACTTACAGGTGCGATTCGAATCGCTGCTTGAGAGTTTGTTCCTACTGCAACTAGATTGGGAGAACACGGCGACTGCGATCGCTGCCCAGCCGTTCTGGGTTCACTGGCAGTCTGATCAACCAATCAGCCATGCCCCAGACTACTTTGTGCGTCTGCGCAATGGCGATGGCTTGGTGGTCGATGTCCGCCCAGCGGAGCGTATTGACGATAAGGCCCACCTGGTGTTTGAGCAAACCAGACGACTCTGTGAGCAGGTTGGCTGGAGATATTGTGTTTTTGGTACCCCGCAGGTTGATTTCATCAATAGCTTGAAGGTGTTTCGCGAGTACTCATCCTTCCAGCTTGGAGACGACGACAAGATTGCAACGCTGCTAGGCTTCGCACAGGTTCCAACCAGCATCGATGAGCTCGTGAGTACTGCCCAAAAGATCGATCTGTCGGCCGGTGAGGCTCGAGGAGTGATCTTCCGGTTGCTCTGGGAACGCCGCCTGACTGCCGATCTCTCGACGGCGATGAGTTCTGCAACCAAGGTCTGGACATGCTAGCACTTGAGCAGTACGATACAGTGCGCTTCCGCGGTGAAGACCACCAAGTGCAAGCGATCACCGGCAGTAAGGTAATCCTCCGGAGCCTAGTCAGTGGCAAGACGCTCGAGACAACCGTCAGTGAATTGTTAACGAGTATCCGCGTTGGTGGTGATGGGCCTACGTTCGCAGCAGAGCGAATCCTCGATACACTCTCTGATGAGGATGCCAAGGTGACAAGATTTTGGTACGGCCATGTCACGGAGATCATTACCGGTCGCAACCCGAACCTCCCTGACAGTGCAAGTCCAAAGCCCGACTACGCCATCGACAAGTCGCTCGGTCAAAGGATCCAGGCCAAGTGTATGGAACTCAGCCGCGATGGTATCGAGGTGTCCCAAATTACTATGCGACGCAAGGTGCAGGCCTTGAAGCACCACGGAATTACCGGTCTGATCGATTCGCGCAAGCAACGTACCAGCTCAGAAACTGGGCGCGTGCCTGAGGAAATTATTAGTTTAGCACAAGAACTGATATCATCCCAGACACTGTCGTCGACGCGAGGTAAGTCCTACATGGTCGAGGTGATCGCGCACGAGGTCGCACTTCGGGGGATAACCGCCCCACTCCCCTCTCGTGCGACCCTCTATCGGCTGCTCAGTCAACTCGGCGACAAGCACCACACCTTTGGCTCCGCGATGACAAGGCGAACGACCGCGAACTCCAAGCCGGTCGGCCACCGTCCAAGACTCGCACGCTTTCCTGGCGAGACGGTGGAGATAGACTCAACACCACTCGATGTGATGATTATTCTCCCAGATGGTGAGATCGCTCGGGCTGAACTAACTGCAGTGATTGACGTAGCGACGAGATCACTGTGCTCGTGGGTTATCAAGCAACGTGGCACAAAGGCAGTTGATGCCGTGGATCTTCTCGCGAGGGCCATGACTCCGCTACCTCTCCTGCCCGGCGCCGACGAGCGAATGGCATTGACTCGCTCTATCCTTGCTGACACCATCTTCCTTGCAGACGGTGACTCCGCGGTCGACATAGCTGCTAAACCGGTGATCAAGCCCTTGAGCATCACTGTTGACCATGGGAAGGTATTCATATCGGATACGTTCCTCCGTGCGTGCTCGCGCCTAAATATCCAAGTCATCAAGGCATCGCCATATACGCCCACCGACAAGCCACACATCGAACGCAGCTTCGCAACGATCAACTCCCTCTTCACCCAATGTTTGCCTGGTTACGTAGGCAAGAATCCTGCCTTCAAAGGCAAGGACCCAACGACAGAAGCCATCTTGACGCTCGATCAGGTTCGATCTCTATTCGAGTACTGGGTCATCACGGTATACCAGAACCGCCCACACGATGGACTTCGACTGCCACTGATGCCGAAGAAGCGCCTCTCACCCAACCAGATGTACGCAACCCTCTCTGAAGTATTCCCTCAAGCGGCGGTATCCTTTACCAAGGACGACTACGTTGGCCTGCTACCGGTGAGATTCAGAACGATTAAGCGCGATGGAGTCACGAATGATGGCTTGCGCTACGACTCCCCTGCGCTGCACCCCTACCGTGAGATGCGCTCTGGCAACAAGCGTGAAAAGGGTAAATGGGAGATTCGTTATGATCCCTATGACCTCACCTCCATCTGGATAAAAGTCCCAGATAAGGAGTCCTTCATCGAAGTAAAGTGGGTCTACGCAGAACACCTCGCGACCAGCTTCAGTATCGAACTTCTCCAAGCAGCGAAAGCGATGCTCACTCACCGTGAGCCTACGCAATCAGATATTCTCGCTGTGATCAAACAACTACAGAACCCCAATCAATGCGCCGAAGATTCGAAAACAACTACTCGTCGCAGTACTTCCAAGCAAGGGGCCAGGCATGACTCACGTACATCAATCGAACCGGCGGTCCGCACCTCACCAGAGGACTCCGTTGCACCGCTGTCTCCAAAAGCAAGCGATGACGAAGGCGAACAAGCCGTCGATGTCGAGTCCGAGGAGCCAACGGTGGAGCCCTACCCTATGGTTGGAAACCAACACAGTTGGTGGTAACAAGTGATTCCCTCCGATCGCAAGACCTGGATGGAAATGATGGCACGGGAACTGCCGGATTCGCCAGATCGTCTAACTCCAACCGCTCAAAAACGCCTCTCGACTGAGGCATCTGAGGAATACAACTCGCGCAGGATTAATTTTCTGTGTGCTGAGCATCTTATCCATACTCCCGATCTGGACCATATCATGCTGGCCGCCCGCAAGGCTCTCATTCGCAACGCTCATGCCTCATACGTGGCGCGTACCGGTCTTGCGCTCAGCGGACCGAGTACGGTAGGTAAGAGTTCAGCGATCCTTGAAATAGGCCGCCAGCACCATTGCAAGATGATGGTGGGAAATGAGCATCGACCAAACTTCCAACCGACGGTTTATGTCTCCTTTGGCATTGCACGGACACCAAAGATGGCACTCGCGGCCTTTGGCGACTTTCTCGGATTGGCATTTTCTAAGACTGCCACGATTACCGATATCGGGAGAGCCGTTGCTGCCGTGATGAACGATCTTGGAACCTCGCTTGTCATCGTCGATGAGGTTCACAACATCACTGGGCTTTACAATCATGGGGTGGATGGCGCGGCAGGAACCCTGAAGTGGCTTACCGAGCATGTCAATGCTACTTTCGTCCTCGCTGGCATCGATCTTCCCGCCACGGCACTGTTTACCGGCGAGATGGGAACGCAATTCCGCGGACGTTTCCACACCCTTAAAATGGAGCCATACACCAACCGGTCCAAGTCTGAACGCCTGTCGTGGGCAAGGCTAGTTGGCACCCTCGAAAATCATCTGCTTGGGAGTTTGACCCAGCATGAAATAGGAACACTCGCCGCTAAAGCCGAGGACATCTTCGCAATCCCCCTTGAGTCGGACATCCTGGGAGGGGGTCCGCTCCCCCACTCCATCGGAACCCTCAAAGAAACCCTTGTCCTGGCGGCGATTGAGGCGATTCTCACTGGCAAGGAAAGAGTAACGGTGCAAGACCTGCAACGCCAGTATGCACCTCAACTGACGAGGTAAGTCGCGAATGTGTGGGAACCGTCTTCAACTGCAGACGATGCGGCTGCTTAGACCTCTCCCAATTCGCGTCAAGTATTATCCATGGGAGACACCCACATCATACGAGATGCGGCTCGCTAATGCGAACCACCTTAATCGAGCAGACCTGCGGGCCGGCGTTGGTCTTTCGCCGAGTCAGGCTCACTTTTCGACTGCCTACCCTAATGCATATCTCAATGCCCTCGCTATCCTTGGTGACCTTGGGTCTCGCTCGCTCGACCTTCCTCCGGATCATGGCACGATTGCTGAACGAGTTATGTGTCTCCAATGTTCAGCGGGTGAGATCGTCCACGTCAGAGATCCCACCTCTGGATATGTCTGCCCGAAGCACGCCTTCTGGCTGCGAGGATCTCGACCAGTTGCCTTTTCCCCCATTCCAGAAATCATCAACGCAGAACATCATCTGCGAGAACTAGTAGCAAATGGACGAGAGAACATCTGTGGTACTACCACCTATCGCACATGCGAGGAATTGGCGTTCGCCGGCATTGGTGAGGAGCAGTGCGCGAGGCGCGAGGTTGCGACTGGCCTAAAGCTTACATCGCTCGTCACCTATCCCGAGACGATCCAATTTGTCTCGCTCTTCACTGATCCGACATTTATCAAGCGTATCACCCCTATCAGAGAATCCAAAGCACGACGCTATCGCTACATCGAGAAGATAATACCTCCAGAGTTATCGTCCGAGGGACGAACACGAGTGTCGTCTAGACTCAAACTTTATTCCGACCGGCTCGAAAGCAACTTAGGTGAGGCATGGGACGCGCGCGACCGCAAACTGCGCATTTTCCAGCATCGCATGACCGATAGATCTCTAGGCAAGCATGCCTGAGGCGGGGTCACCGCTGAATCACCCTAAGCACCATCACCTCAACCCTCGCATACTTTGTTATCGACCCGATTGCCACTTCTCAGTACCTCACTGCGGTACTCGTGAACCACCTCACCCATCACAGCCAGACTACCGGGAGTCCGTCCGTCTCTAGGATCACTCGACAGCAGGCGGCAGGTCATCGCGATCCGGCTGCATGCGGACGAAGCGTGGAACGACATTGCGGCTCTCGTTGGCGCTGACAAACTTGGTCTTTCGACAAGGATCTGCACGGACAGACCGAAACCGAACGCGGCCTTCCACCCTCGGTCGGAGATCAAGGGCCCATCCACGCTCTTGACTAACTGCAAGGTAGGCGCGCGATTACACGATCCAACAGACAGTCATTCGCAACCCGGTATCTCCCCTGACGCAACCGGGAATGCCCCTTTGCTTGTGCACGCCTCTACTTGCATTCTGAACTAAAGCAGCGTGGCAACAATTCGGTGGAGTGAAGATACGTTGACAAGTCTCTCCCCCTACAGCGCCCGTCCCCAAACTCCAACCGCTGAAAACAAACGGCCACTTCGGACCAAACGGTGCAACTTCGTCTACTACATCAAGCGAATTGAGAGGCCCCTCGTGATCCAATCGCGTGCCGACTCGCCTAGTTCGAGTGATCAAGTGGAAGTAGCAAATACTCAGTCCGTAACTCTCACCACCAGAATGAAATGCTTGCTCACGTTGCTACCACGACTCCTCATATAGCCTCGCTATGTGAACCAGCCCATGACCTGCCTTCCAAAAGTATGACCGGTTACCAATGCTCAACACTGCTTCGTTGCCGGATGGTGAGACGGCCAGATAGGTCTGGAAACTCGGAGCGACGACAGAGGCGACCTGGATCGCCTTGTGCTGATGGATACGCACGAGCATGAACCTCTGTGTTGCACATTCACGATCGGCACAGTTTACGTCATGGGGTCCGATAGATGCAACATAGAAGAGCTCGCCGTTCTGGGTAAAGGCAGGTGATGCCTGAGTGCATTCAGAGGCGCCCTTGGGACATGGCAAGACGTTCGCTGGACTCGCCTCTGGTGTGGCGCTCGCCCATGCATAAAGGTAGATCTTCGTAGTTGATTGACTCAAAGGGACTGCTAACGCTTGCTGTTCGAGCGCAAGTTCCGATCCGTTGGCCGTTACGGCCATGGATTCGACGAAAGTACGGTATTTCTTCACTTGCGTCTGGCCGGTCTTCACATTCATCTTGTGCAGCGCATACGGAGGTCTGGGGTTACAACCCGCACTTGAAGAGAGCCAGAGTGCCCAGTGTCGGTACGAGGTCATGGTAAAGGCGTTGATCTGTTGGCCCTGGACTATCGGATGGCTCTTGCCATCGATCAGCTTTTTCTCAATGTCAGATTCGCAGGTCTCGCTACCTGGTGTTGAAGTGGTGAAGTATACTGAACTCCCGTTGGGGCTGAGAAAAGGGAAATGTCCAAACGGGGGTGCGGTAAGTTCCCTGAGTGGCCGTCCGGACAGCGGACTGTAGATAGATATTCCACCTTGTGATGGTCCAACCCCGACAAGTAATCCACCACCTACGGCATTCGGGGCTGTTGCGCCAGGTCTGGTCGTGTTGCCATTGATCCTACCGAAGATAACTATTCCCATGACGAGAACAACTACTAGCACAGCGGCTGATACTACCGACACTTTAGTCTTGCTCATCATCCCCAGGAGACCTCCACGACCACAATTCTGACCAAAACATGCTCCATACTGACCTACATGGTGAGACTACAAACAAATCTATAAGGCAAAGTGAACCACCAGAACCTCACTATTTTACAACTTGGGCTAGTTCCCGTTCCGCTTTAATGCAGCAGCCGACGGTTCCTTTCTGGCTTCCCCGTTGAGCATCAAGCACGAACAGCGTCCTACTCGGACAACACCACCATCCAGTCGACATATTGCGCCACAAGCAATCCATCCAGCCTAGGCAGTCCAGGTCTTCGCCGTGCATCGCACCTCGTCAGGGAACTGTGCGAGCACGTCTCAATTACAACCCAGTGCTCAACTTCCGCCATCTGAGGCATACTCGACGTGTTCATCGCCGCCAGCAGCTTGCACTAACGAAGCAGAACCTCATTTCCCCAGGATAACAGGCCCTATGAACCTACCCATGTCGAACTAGTTGCAAGCACCGCCTTGACCGCTTACGATTTGAGAACCATTGACTTGGTCATAGTCAGCTTTCCCCGAAATCCACTGCCACGCCACAGCACATGCAGAATTCTGGTTGTAACCTGCGTAGAAGTCCGCGATGTAGCCAACGGGTGATTTCCAGCCACTCGCACAATTGCCTGAAGAGTATGATCCATAGGATGTCTGCGCAGTCCACTCATATGTCCCGCCAAGAGTGCCCGTCATGTAGTTAGACCAGAAGTTTGCGGTGGCGTAGACACCAGCATAGATTTCCCGTTGAGTACCCTTGATGGAGACGAGTTTCTGATGCACCTCGTTCCAGAATCCGTTGAACACGTCTCGATTTAGTGAAGTAGTCCCCGAATTCCAGGTGTACTGCGAGTTCTCAAGATCAGCATAAATTATCGGGTTGGACGGTAAGTTGATTCCACTTTGACCATAAAATGAACCCCAGTTTTCCATCGCAGCATTACCTTGAGACTCACCCCAGAATGTTGCTTCAGTAGCTGTACCGTTGTATGAAGGATCTGACTGAGGTGGTGCAATCATAAAGGAGTTCTGGCTTCCGACGCCGTATCCTGATGCTTGATTCGCATTAGCCGCATTCGAATCTGAAGCAACGTTATAAGGGCTACTCACTTGGTTGAGCTGGCCTGTATACGAGCCATAAGCCCCACCACAGTTCGGCATCGTGTACTCGACTCCCGTCCCCTGAGGGGCTGGCCCGGAGCCGTCTGAGCCATACCAATATCCTGTTGGCGTATCACCAGCATACGCTGCAGTGCCGGTAAGTGCGATGACCGCCGCAACGGCTAACACCAGGAGCGTTAGGGTTCCGCCTATTCGCCGAAGGAATCGTTCAATCACTGGAGCCTACTTTCATTGATCTCTTGCCGCTGAATCACACTGTAGAAACCTGGGGTCCGAATGGTATATCTGGGGTCCGAATGGTATATGGGGCACCTACGGCGCGTTAATAAAGGCCGCGGTGTTCTTGAGCGGGAGATCTCCTTGACTAGTGCGGGTATACGGAGCACCGACGAGATTGCTCGCCTCACTCCAGGTGATAAACGGGGAGAACGCCACTGCAGTGCATGACGAAAAGGGAGCTCCGGTTGGATCAATCAGCGACTTTGACGTCCCTGCTTTAGCGGGCATGTACACGTGTACCGGGGACTCATTTCCCAGTGAGACGGCGATGCTACCTCCGACGGGTGTCGAAATACAAGCGGGATCTCCTGGTTGCTGATTGACACCGACGGTACCGAAAAGGATGTCTACTGCCGTACCACCTGGAGCGAGGGTGATGGGAGCAGGGCTGAGAGGGATCGCAAATGATGATGTCGCAGGAGCTTTAGCGGACCCATAGGCCAAGAAGTCACTCGATCCCTTTTCCCCCGCCGGACCAGGTAGCAGCGGCATCGTCGCTGGGGTGCCGTCGGCATTTGCCAGATACAGAGAGGAAGGATACACCGGCAGCGAACATGCCTGACCTGACTTATTGATGAGATTGAAGCCACTCATCTGGTTGTCGAATCCCGGCAAGCTGGTCCAGTACTGCGTCTCAAGCTGCGTCGACGTACAAAGTGGAGAGCTTACCACCGCACTTCTAGTCGCGCCTCCACGCTGGGATGGCTCCCACGGTGGACCCCCCGTGTTCTTAGAGGACGGTATTGACTTGAGTGGAACAAGGCGCGGCGCAGACCTCCTCGTCAATGCGAAGCTCCCGGCTGCAGCGAAGACCAAGACTAGAGATGCAACCACCATGATCAGTTTCCTGTGCGTTATGCGCATCACGCCCTCCCACGTCGGGGTTATGAGTTATCATTGATAATGACCCCGCTAACACCGACATCTTAATCATCATCACGACGCGTGTCATGTGGTTCGAGATACTTTTTGAATAATTTCAGTGAATCAGTTACTTCTTTGGCCGGTTTCGCGCTCCAAGTGGCGATCGGTAACGCAGGCGATGTGGAGATTGTGTACGCCAATCGCTCTGGGTGTGCGACATAGGCCTTAAACAAGACGACACCACGTAGTTTACGGACACGGCTCTCTCATCAGTAATGGACTGGAGTGGTGAATACTATATAATCCACCTGAAATGCGAGAGGGGCGAGCAGAGTAGAGCTGAGACAGGCGCTCATAATCCAAAAGGCCTTCCACACTTGTGGAGAGCTAAATCGTTGCAAAGGCCGCAGGGTTAAAAGGGCACACGTTTCGCTGACACCATTGCCACTTTGTAGGCTCCGTTGCGTTTTCCTGCAGGTCTATAGGGTTGGCACATGCCCTGACCTGGGGGCCGTTTGCGAAACTAGGTTGACCTACCCGAAAGTAGCGCCGAAATTTGCATAATCCTCTCTTAACTTAGCGACTGTCCTTTGTTATGATATGTGGTCCGTGGCCTGCCGAGCTGGTATTTCATATCACATCAGATAGCTACGGTGCTCCCTGCCACATCAACGATCGAGCCAGGCGAAGACCTGTTGTGCAACACTTGCCGTACCAGCAACCAAGGCAACGGCATCGGCTCGCATCGGTACAAAGTCCTTAATTGGAGGATCGGTGTGCAGCGTCGCACTCCCAAGGCTGTGAAGTGCATCGATCACACCATGAATTCGCTGTAGAGGATCACGGCTCTTCGGGTCTCTCGGAAGCGATACCGTTACAGGACTCAGTTTGCGAAGCAGTTCCAAAGACAGCCGGGCTTCGGTGAATGAACCCAAGTAGTCTGCACCATCGATCTTCTGTCTTGCTGACTTGATGTGGCGGATGACATCCGCTCGGTCTGCATTGGGCTCAAGCGCCACGAGCGGCACCAATACAGGGATGCCCACCCCTCGCTCCCACCGTTCGAGCACTGTAGCCCATTTGTGCTGGTCAATACGAATTTGGTCCTGAGAGCCCCTCACTGGGTGCGTGGCGTAATAGCTTTGTGTTCGTGGTCTCTTCGGTTCACCGTCGTCGACAAGGAGCACCGTCGTGTCGATCTTCAGCGAGAAGTCTTTGCCCTGGCGACGCTCTTCGAGTCCCTCGATGACTGAAGGAGCCATCGGCAACTTCAGTTCAACGTTCCAAGTTTTCTCATCCTTTGGAGCAGGATTCGGTTGGACATAACTGTAGTTGTCGATCCAGTTCAGAACGTACGATCGTGGTGCTGTCGTTCCGAGGAATGCATGCGTTCTAACGATATCCCAAGCCGTGACTTCGGCAGTAATCTGTACAACAGCCCCGACCCCATACCCTTTGGCCGTAAGTTCCCCCTTGAGAATGAGCTGGGGGGTCAATCCAGGAAAGCCATCGACATCGGTCCAGTCGAGCCGGATACTCCCTTCGCCAAAAAGTCCTGAATCCATATGGTGCTAACCTTCTTTCTTGTTGTTGCTATTCAACAACTCCGTGCTCGCCAACACTTGACCGATCCAGCCGGTCTCCGAATTGGAGCCTCGCGATTTGCTCTCGCTGAAACTTGCCACGCGCGAGAGCGCTGACCGCCATCGGCAATAATCATTAAAATCGTGGATCACCTTTACCTTGCCTGAAATATGTCCAAATACACGCTCCATTTATGTCTACTTTCGGATGGAGATGGTGATGTTTGACGGTGGAGGATTAGGGATGCCAGTGGGCCAGACGCAACCATCACTGAAGCTGATATCCTGGAGATCAGCGGATGTTTTGAAACTTGCAGGGTTAAACTTTACATCCACATTCAAGGTGGCGGATGTAAAGCTGGCGGCTCCCGTGAACCTACTGTTAGTGAAATCGATGTAGCCACTAAGAGCAGCATCAGCGAATGTAGCCTCAGCCAGAGACGCTCTAGTAAAATCAGCCCCACTGCACAACTTCACGCCACAAAAGCTCACGCCGTCAAAGACCGCCCCATCAAACGTTGAGGTACTTCTAAACTTAGCGTCATCAAACATCGCAGCGCGCCAAACAGACTTTCCACCTCTCTCGAACTTCGTCTCGATAAATTCAACGTCCCCCTGGAAGTCAGCACGGTGAAAGTCAACCCCGTCCTTGAACTTTGCTAGATTCATTTCCAGTGACTGATCAAAAGTAACATTGGTACAATTAGCACGTTCATTGAAGATAGCTCTAAAGGCGTAGACCTTTCCCAAGAAGGTAGTCTTCCAGAATTGCGCCTTCTTTTCGAACATGCAGTCCATGAAGTAGGCATCCCCGGAGAAGGTTGCAGGGCCTCCATCGCTGTCGGGACCACCGATGACATCGATGGCTCCAAAGCGGGCGTCCCCGGAAAACGTGGTCTTAACGAACAAGGACACTCTCGCAAAAGTGGCTCCCATGAAGTAGGCATCCCCGGAGAAGGTTGCACCGGTGAAATCGGCATCTCCGGAGAAAATAGCTCCCATGAAGTACGCGTCCCCAGAGAAGGTTGCACCGCTGTAGTTATAAGCGTAGGCGGCTTCCACAAAAGTCCCCCCTTGTTGCATTCTCTTCACCATCTCTCGAAGGATAGTTTCGCGGACCGTGTGCTCCGTTGTCCATGCGGGGTTGACCTTTGTTCGCCTCTCTTCCTCTGGTATGAGAACGAGAATTTCCTCATCTCGCCAAGGGAGTCTCAGGTAACCACAGAGAACATCGATAATCTGCTGGCGGTGTTCCTTCCACTCGTCGGCTAGACGAAAGAGCGAGTAGACCCCTGCGAGCTTGACCGGTACTCTGTCGTCTGCTAGCTGGTTGGTGAAGTCAGAGAAGTGCTTGGTAAGAGTTTCCTGACGATCTATATCACGCCTTGCCAGGACTTCGTTTCTATTGAATGCTTCCTGGTCTACAGCTCTGTTATTCTGTTCCTCGAGTACTTGCTGGCGACGGTAGTTGACTACTAGGGCTACCGCTGCACCTGCTCCGCCTATGACTGCGAGTGATGCTTCGATCATCCGCACTCTGGCTCCTGAGTTATCACCAGCAAATATGAATCCAAAGACCAGAGCGACAATTGCGAGTATTGCCAATGGGGTTATAACAACCAGTGAGTGCTGAAAGATCGATCCTTGTTTTGATGGATTACGGATCCAAGCGAATCTACCTTCGTTGTCTGGTTTCTCTACCATGCACACCAACCCCCAACTTGGAGTAATCTTACCGCTCGAATCTCTGCCTTGGTTACCGAGCTCTTCGCAAGCGAACCCCATTGGGATGGCTAGACCACCCCAATTCTTTGATCCATGGTGGCACTCGTTCTATCGCGATGTGACCTGGCCAAGACACACCTACAAACAGCAAAGCCTTGGTATGTTCTCGTCCGAGAAGCGGACGAACCCAAAGACACGGTCGTAGATTTGGCCAACAGGTTTGAGCAAAATTCCGGCAAAGTTGATCACCCCACTGATCAGGCCGTGTTCTCTGCTCCCATGGACCAGCCATCTGCTCTGCTCACCAATGTCGGGGTCATGCACTCGACACCTGTTCTCATGATCCCCGTATCTCGTATAGTCACTCAATCTCTACGGGTTGATCGCCAAGTCGTGCGATCGCCACCTGTGGCGGGGCTTCGATCCCGATCCGCACCGAGCCTCGTTTTGATTCGACCACGGCAATCACAATGCGGATGGATGTCTAATTGTTTGTCCCCGTCCATCTGAATGCCGAGGTGCTCCCCACTAATCTATTGGCCACGGCGCAACGATTTTCGACGCTCGTGCCCCCTCGTAGATCCGGTGGCGAAGTGTCAAGTACTTTGTCCATAATCGCCATACGAGCTTCCACTGGTCAGATGCAGGATCTATTCTTTCAACGGGCAATCCGATACTTTTGGCATCATTTGCTCCAAGAAGGGCTCCATGAAATCTTGGGGAGTCGATGAGGGGATCGAGCAACCTCTTCGAGAGTTCATCTGCTTCGGTTTTGCTGCGATCTGGATTGCTTGCGATTGCCTCTTTCATCAAGTCAGCGCTGCGCGCTAGAGCTGATCGCGCTTGTTGTACCATCAAAGCGGTAACATCAGCCAAAAGGCCAGCATGGAGCGCAAACGTTTCAGGCTTGGCTTGCACCGCTGCCTCAGCTTCTGCGACCGCAGCAATGATGTCCTTGGCAGATATGAGCGCTCTGTTCGGCGCTGACAGTTGAGGATCGATTGGTCCAAGATCGCTGGTGGGTCCCATGACGATCCCATGCGCCCCCAGAGCGAAGATCGTTCCGGCACTCTTTGCCTGATCAGGAACCAGAACGGTGAGACGATTGCATCGTTCCTGGCAGGAGCGCACCAATCGTACTGCGGTTTCTCCGTCGCCTCCGGGAGTAACAAGCATGACATGGAGGTCTTCCTCTCGATTCGCGTCAAAAATCAGTTCTTCGAAAAAGGAAACGCTATAAGGCATAAGCTGGTCAAATACAACGACCAGCCTGCAATCGTGAATCCTTTCATACTCGGCGATCAGCGTCTGACGGCTATATCTCTCGGCATTCTCCGCATGGAACAGAGGCGACTGCGTGGGGTGAGTGACTATTGGTTCTTCGAATTGCAAATCGTCCACCCGGAAGAGAATATGACTGGCTTCCCCTCACGGCGTTGAAGAGCGGCATCCCTCGCCTCCTTCGCTCTGGCAATTTTATCTTGCCAGTTGGGATCTACTCCAGCGGGCACTGCCAAGGCGCCGCCATTCGAGATGTCCTCCATTTTGCCCCTCATAATTTCGACCTGCCAACATTCTAAGACATTTTGATCGTCCATTTATGGCAGAAAATCAAGTTTAGTTCAGAAAAATCACCTTCCCCGAAGTTGGCTGGCGGTTTTGGCTCACTAAAGCTAGCGCCAGCTGTCAGATCTGTTCACATCGGCACCGGGTCCCGATGACTCGGCATGTCTCGCAACGGACAATGCCTGTGGCAGATCCTGCTCAACCAAGCCACAGACGCGTCCTGTCTCCTTACTGTCGATCTTGACGAAGTGGTCGCACTTGGCAACCTCGCCGTGTCCAATCAGCCTCGACTTTTCACACTGAAGCGAATACGCCCGCAGCTTGTCGTCGCCGTTGACGTTGGGTTCGTAGAACTGCCTGAGGAGAACCATTGATGCTAGAGGCTGCTCACGCACGAGCGTCGAGGTAGTGCGGATGGCATTCCGTCGGCTGTCCACTATCTCCTTGAGGCGCGATGTTCCGATGCCTCTGGAGACCGTGAGCTGGGGTGTGCGAGACGCAAACTCGTCGGAACCGACAGTGCTTGCAAGAAGGACGGCGCGTCCAGTATCTTGGGATCAGTCGCGCCGAAGAAGCTCCGCGATGTTCTTGAAGGCGAGACGAAATGCAGTCATAGGAAGGCATGGATGTTAGCGTAAGTATGTGTCCTCATCGCGCACCAAAACTAGGTTTCGGCATACGGATCCTGCACCGAGCAAACGTTCCACCGTGGGAGATGGTCCAGAGTTGCTATACCACTACACGGATGCCGCAGGCCTAGTCGGCATCATCACGACTGCAGAACTATGGGCAACAGATGCGCTTTACCTGAACGATGCCAGTGAGTTCACCTACGTCTTCGAACTCATTCGCGAGGAACTACAACGACTCATAAAGAGTGACCACCCGTATCCTCCTGGTAGAGCAGAAGTCGTGGGCATGATCGAATTTGCAAGAGAGCTTGCGCTCGACTCACTCCGCGATGACATGTCGTTCTTCATCGCATGCTTTTGTGAAGAAAAGGACCTTCTGAGCCAATGGCGTGGATACGCGAGAGGGACCGGGGGATTCGCTATCGGTTTCAAGCGAATTGAGAAGGAACGTTTGGCTCCAGATTATCCGCCCACTTCCTGGAAGTTCGAGCGGGTCGGCTACGACCCCACTATGCAGAGAGCAGAGATCCAGAAACAACTGAAGAAAGCCCTGAGACACAATAAGCCCACAGGAGAGAGTTGCGAGGCTCTCTTTGACGCTTGGAACTCATTCAAAGACGGGTACTTCGGCGACATCGGCTCCAAAGCACTCCTCTACAAGCATCCTGGATTTGCTGAAGAGAAGGAATGGCGTATTATCGTTCGGCTGAATCGAGCGAAGCTGATCAACGCCGGTCTCCCTAGATTTCGCACCGGCTCGCTTGGTCCCGTGCCGTATGTGCTGGTCGACGGATACGGTGCGACATCCCCATCTCGGCTCCCCATTGGAGAAATTGTCATCGGTCCAACTCAGAACCCCGGCCTTGCGGAGCGCTCAATCCGACTGCTGCTCGGATCATCCGGCTACGATGATGTGGCAATCACGCATTCGGCAATCCCACTTCGAGCTTGAACAAAGATGTGGCACAGTCAGTTCGGCCATCCTGCTGGCGCTGCTCCTTGCTCCCATAGATAGGCCATCTGCTCGATGGTTGTGTCTCGCCCTGGGATATGCAAGTTTCGGAGCCATTTACCCTCCACCTAATCTCATGTGGGGCGCACCACTGGATTACTCGACCCCAATCGGTTATGCGTCTTCTCGTGCGCTCGTTACCTCCGGCGGCGCGTCGATCCCGACCCGCACGAACCCCGTTTCGCCTCCACCACTGTGATCACGATGTCATCGTCGATGACGATCCTCTCGCCCTCCTTGCGGGTTATGATAAGCATCCATGCCTCCCTTCTGATGGTTCATCCTACCAGAGACGGAGCACGGTGTGGAGGTCGTGAATCCGTCAGTGCGGTGGCTGACGGTGCAGTGGCTAAGTCTGACGGTGGCGGTTCAGCACGCGACATTTGCCCATCCTTTGGGAGTCCTGCGTTGCCCGCACCACTGTTTGCCGTCACTGCATCACCTACTTCTCGTGTGCCTTGGCAGGCCCAACCCCATCAACCCAAACTTCCCCTCTCAGTGAAGACTCCCTAGCCGTGCGCGCCTGGACTAGGATCACTACTCTAAGGCGACTGTACGGAGGGGCTGTGGTTCAGGATCTTGGGCGATTGCGAGTGAAGAAGATCATAGTCCACGCGGTGCCGTACCACTTGGCCAGCGCGGTCAGCGGCGAACCCATACTCAGTGATGTAGACAGTCCTCTCACTCCGGTTATACGTAACTTTTTCAAGGAACGCATAGCTAGCAGCCTCGGCTCCGCCGCCTACGAAGTCGAATTGGATGCTTCAGCCCCCTCGCCAGTGCCGCGCCTAATCCTCAACAACCTGGCTCCCAAAGCAAATGGCTTCGTCGCGATGTCCCAGGAGATGGCTCGCCACCTCTATCGCTGTCAAACGGGGAATAGCCCAGAAGGACTACTGACGGTGTGCGGCGTTAGCGTAGCCGACAGGAGCGGTATTGCTATCTTGAAGCTGGAGAAGGAAGAGGGAGCTCGCGTAGAACTCGGGGAGACCGACGGAAAGCGTACATTCAGTGTTCAGCACCTCCAGGACCTCATGCTAACCAAGCGTACAAAGGTATTTAAGGTCGGTCTCTTCGTACAGGCTGAAGCCGGTCTGAATTCCGTCGATGGTTGGGTCTGCGACACTCAGCGCAGCTATGACAGCACCGTCGCCCATTTCTTCCTGGAACGGTTTCTTGGTTGCCGTCTACGTGAGCAGCCAGAGATCACCACTCAACGTTTTTTCTGGGCTGCAGAGAATTTATCAATGATAAGATTGCTGACCCGGAAACCAAGGCCCGATACCAGGTGTCATTGTTAGCTGAATTGAACTCAACCCGAGGCAAAGTCTCTCTCTTAGACTTTGCAAGTAACTATCTCGACACCACCGATCGATCGTCATTCATTGAACAGATGGACGAAGCACGATTGCCCACGGCCGGCTTCGACAAGGACATCCGCCTTGTCCGGAGTCACCTCCGGCGGATTCATATAGGTTTCGAGAGCGGTGTTGTAGTCCTTGCACCACCCAAAAGTATAGGAAGCACTGTCATAATAACCGAGTTAGCAAACAACAAAGCCAAAGTCGAGGTAACCGACCTGTTGAAACAAATGTCGGGCTAACCTGCGATGACCGCAATTGACTTAATGGCGCTACGAGAACGTTACCAGGCCGAGCAACCACGATATCAGGCTCTCGCTGCCTCGGTAGTTCAACAGCTACATACGGCCACCCGCCAGCATGGGCTTCCATGCAGTGTCGAAGGTCGCGCAAAGGACACTGCTAGCTTCCTCAAGAAAGCCCTTCGCAAGGACTACGCGTCGCCCTGGGATGATATCCACGACAAAGCCGGCGTGCGCGTCATTACACTGTACCAATCTCATGCTAGCGAGGTCGAGCAAATCATTCGAAACCTCTTCCATGTACGCCACTATGAGGATAAGCGACGGGATCTTCCACCGGACAGATTGCGGTATCTCGGAGTTCATTTCGAGGTATCTGTCCCCGATGAGGGAAACCCACCAAGAAGCACAGAGGATGCTGGCGAATTGGTCTGCGAGATCCAGTTGCATACGCAGGCCCAAAATCTTTGGGCAACAGTTTCACATGAATTGTTATATAAACCAGTTCAAGAAGCACCCAGTGAGGTGGCTCGAGGGGTGTATCGTCTGATGGCACTCTTAGAACTTTTTGATGGCGAAGTCGAGCGGGGTCGCGATCAAATCCGTCGGCTTCCCGGCTACGAGGAGGCGCGTATGTTAACTATCTTGGAGCAGCAATTCTGGACCTTGGTTGCACGGCCAACGGACGTCGATCTATCAAAGCGGATCATCACCGTACTGCTCCCTCTAATTGGTTCCGATAACGCCAGTGACTATAAGAGCACGCTGGACACGTTTGTTGAGACCCATCGCGAGAAGCTGGACGAGATATTCGCTGACTACGCGGAGGATGATCGCAATGTTCTTCTGTCGCAGCCCGAATGTCTACTGGTGTTCGAACGGCTGACGGTTGACCCATTCGCTCTGGTAGACGTCTGGCAGCGACACTTACCAACCGATCTCCTGACATCTCTGTCAGAAGTTTGGGGCACCCCGGTCACACTCTAACCAACTCACCACCACCCGGCGCCCGCCACCTATTGATGCGGGCCAAAGCATCCCGCTTGGACGGCCCCAACAAGCACCAAACATCAGCGTATTCACATCCGTGAGTCACACCGAACCGGCGAACCAGACTCAATCCCTTCGGACTTGCGCCGAAGTGATCAACTAAACTGAGATGAATAACCGATTTTGGGACACGGATGATCAACATGATTGAGATTTTGGGATACACTGCCGAAGCATCTGCTCGCCAATTCCCAGCTCACAACCGTTTTGGATGATCAAGATGATTGAGAAATGACAAAACGCTGTTGTCCCATCTTGATCATCTCAGTAAAATTCTCGAAGAACGTGATTATTGAACGTCAATGACCGGAAACTCTCAGTAACGAGAAGCTGGTTGCGCGGGGTGTCAATACCCCCTTGAGGGAGCAAATGTGCGAGCCGTAGTGCTAACAGGAGCGAGTCTAGGCCCTCGCACGATTGACAATGAAGGAGCCCACCGCTTATGTCAAAGCAAAAGGGGAACAGATCGTGCACCCGTGAGTTGGCAGTTCAGCTACCCCGCTACTCGTTTGTCAGAGAGTCCAACTAAAGTCTAGGTTGATATCGATGGTGGAATGAGTATTGGAATCATGAGTCAAGAGTCGTCCGCTCGCTGGGCTGCTTGGGGCTGATCGCACTTTACTCGCGCATCCGCCTTTAGAGCTGGCTGTTGCGGAATTCCGGACCGAACCCCGAGAGGAAGAGTGGTCGCCTGACTCGGCTCTGCGCTTCAAGGAGCGTCTTGGTGAACTCGGTGTGACCTTCGATCGCATGGAGCCGATTCAGCAGCAGCGCCTGTCCTTGAAAGTGCAGGCAGGCGTGGCAGCTTTTCCTCAGGTAAAGTTAGGTACTCACGGATGGCTGTTTGTGTCGGCTGATGGTGCGACACAGATGCCGTTGCTCCCAGAGGCTGTGGTGTACCAGACCTCTAGATACGACCACTGGAGTGTCACGATGCGTTCCACAATTAAGGCGATGGTCACTGCGATGAATGAGTTGCAGCCCTCCTCCCTGGTGATGCGCATCGGTGTCCGATATGTGAATAGTCTTGTAGACACCAACGCGTTGACTGCACAGTCGTGGATCCCGCACCTCAATGAGCACTTCCTTGGATCGTTGTGTCATGAGGATCTCGGTGTTCATGTGCGGACCTCCCAGCAACAGGTGGAGCTCGCCTTCTCCAACACTCAAGGTGCTCTCGAGCGGCATGCCCCCTTTCTCGATGCCACGGTCGGGGGATCATCCAGCTACCTCATAGATATCGATGTCTTCGACACGGAACCGCTACGCTTAGGTGAGGCTAACGTGATTGAAAGGATAGAAGTGTTGAGTCGGACTGCTGCCACTTTGTTTCAGGCGGTCTTGAAGCCCGATTATCTGAAGCACCTCCAGCCAATCGATGTGGAGGAACGGTCCAACGCAGGAGCCTCGACGTGACCGCAACGTTCACGCCTACTGGCTCTACACTCGGCGACTACGAGGACCTTGCAGCATGCGAGGCGGAGACGAACGACCACCATACTCACATCGGGGTCGTTTCTAACCCTGGCTTGCTTGAAGTTCTGAATGGGTTTAATAAAGCAATTCGGGAACCCCTCGCTGCGCCTCGGTGGTTTGTTCGAGAGACTATGGCAGTGGATCCGTCGCGATCACAATCAAGTGATCCATCCTGTGGTAAGTGGGAACCACAGCGCATCCCTCTCGTGCTAAGTGATCACATGCCTACCTGCATCGTGACCTTGCTTGTATTGGGTCTGACAACGGATGATACTCCAGCGTCTGAGATTGGCCGCGTGCATTCTTCTCCAGTCTCTGGTGTCGACAATGTTGTAGAGGTAATCGAAGAGACTTCGCGGCGAATTGCTCTCCCGCTTAAGGACGTCTTGGCTGCTGCTGGGGTGAAAAAGAGTACATACCACTCCTGGAAGGCGGGGGGCGTCATGACGCCTCAGCTGGCCAGTCAGGGTCGTTTATGGGAGTTGGTCCAGTTCGTTGAAGATTTCACTGAGGTTCATGACTTCCCCATCCAACAGTGGCTTCTAACAGACGAAGCTCGCCAGCAACTCTTCATGAGCGGCCATTTTGCGGAACTGCGTGAGATGCTCCTTTCGCAACCGCGATCGCTCGTGGGAGCCCCGGAGTATGCGAGGTTAGCCGCAATCGGCGGCGAAATCGTAATTGATGACCACGATACCGAACCTGGTAGACACCGACGAGGCCGGGCCAGCCGGGTACAAACCATAGAGGCAGCCGACCAAGGCCAGAGTTGATTGCATGGACGCCATCGAGTCGGAGCCGACATTGCCGTGGGCTATAACAGATCAGCTGGACGACATCTTCGATCTCAACAAGTTGAAGGCTACACCCTTCAAGGACTCACTTGACTATTGGCGACAGGGCGATTTAGTTCGTGGTATTCGCTTGTTTTGGGGAAGTGGATCCGGTCTTGACTGTCTAACCGGTATGAACATGGATACTAGCTCCGATGGAGGGTGGAGTGTCAAGCGCTGGGCGCATCCGAACGGTTTAGGGGTCGATGACAACTCCCCAGAGCCCATGGCGATCATCACCTCGCAGACATGTGATGTCGTCGCAGCGGGACCGGGAGGGCGACACCCTACTGTTCAAGTTTCCCCACTCGTTCAGCTCTCTCAGATCGGAACTGACCGTGCCGCAGCCGTCGACAAGGGGCGTGCAGTTGACATGGTCCTGATTACCCACACGCCAGACTCAAAGGAGTGGGCGGCGGATCTGCGGATATCTTTACCTCTTTCAAAGTCCGTTCTTGCTGCTCAACAACCGACGAGGGCCTTTCGCACAACACAGGAAGAATACGCCTTCGCCGATCGTCTGGCCCTAAAGGTACGACGGGCCGCGGCACATGACGCCATCGTCAAACTGGCCCAGAGCTTAGATCAGTTCATCAAAACAAGCAGGCAGTCTGGGGCGACTTGGATTGATCGGGTTGAGCAAGTGCGGGTTCGCGCCACCTCTGGCACGTTACTTGACCCAAAGACACTTGAGTTGTTTGTGATCACCCTTGATGGACGGTTCGAGGCCGAGCAGATGTACCCCCTTCGCCAGTGGCGCCAGAGCAGCGATGTGAAAACATTATTGAAGTCACAGGTCGGCGGCGCAACAGTGACCCCGCTGCGCTTTGTCGAGCTGGAAAAGATGAAGGTCCAAGACTACAGGGAGTCGGTACCCTTGAGTCTCCCGGAACTGGGACAAAGACCCTTCTGGTAGCGGCCAGGGATGCTTAGGTTGGGAGTCCAACACCCTTTCCACGAGAACTCGAAGACCCTTGCCGATACTCGTTCGATGCACGACGGAGTTGGGGCTGGATTGAATGGGATGCGGTGCTTAGCCTTTGTGCCCCCATAGGTATTCTTTGCACCGATGCCAGGTCGTCTCCGTGACACCGAAGCTGCGAGCAGCCCCGAGCGATGGTGTTGCCCTCGTTTGCGCATCCGATCACCCTAATGGAGTTGTGTGATGACCTGATCTGGTGAGTGCAACCAGGCCCAACAGGGACTTAGCTCCCATATCTATTCTGGTCCGTCCTCTCACATTGTGGGTGGCTCACATAGGGTTCAACGGGTCACCCATAGACTTGCTGGATCTCGACTCCTCAGTCCAACTCTCTCGCCACGGCCAAATCATTCGCCAATCCGATTACCACTTCCTGGCCGGAACTAGCACTCTCATAGACGGCCTGCCAAACTCCCTGCTAGATGATAAACTTTCGGTAATAACTGCAAATGTCGTGCAATCGTCGCCATGATGTGTTAGGTTTTCAATTGTACCAGAAGATAACTCTGGTAGCGATGATTACCATAGAGGGGGTAATAACGAGAGTACGGAACGTGATTCGAGGGGGGCTATCGTAGCTGCCAGTTTTGGTCTCGCTAGTTTGGGAACTAGGATGGGATTGGCAGCCGATCACATGCCCACCGAAGCTTCTGGAATCGGGTTCTACCCACTTATCGGGTCCGCAAGAGCCCATTCGATTTCCGGGTTCTCCGAGCCTCTCTATATCTTCGGTGGGGGTGATGGTCCGAGTGTGCAGTCCTGCGGTGCATGTGGTACTGTGGCGCTAGCAGCAACCTCTATCTCATCTACTGCAACCCGCTGGGAAGTCGAGATAAACTCGGTCGCCCCAGTCGAATATGCCGATGACTTCAGAGTGACGTATGACGTCGGGAATAACGTTGGAAGCACCTACTTTGACCCAAGAGGACTCGAATGGTCTTCGTACAGTCCTACCATAGAGGCATATCAGCAGTATGGCGATGTTAGCCCTGATTTCAGCGGATTTGTCTATGATACGGGTATCGGTTGGTGCTAATTCAACACGCCGGAGCTTTATTACGGCTTGAACTCATGGTAGTTCGTATCTGCTAGAGGATAGAGGAGTTGCTCATTGACCTTTGATCCCGTAGATTTCGTTCGAACGGAGTACACATACGTTGGCCTGAGAGCATCTCAACTGGAGCTTATCGCCATGGATGATCCACGAGGCGGGTACCTGACGTTGCTCTATGGTCAAGGCACGCACAATGGTCAGTCTGAGTCCGCGAGAGCGACACTACAGTCGTCCGATTCCGGGGTGATCGCTATCCAGATGCATCCCTGGATCCCGAGGCATGCCAAGGAGTTTTCCGATGGTCAACTTCCCTATCGATCATTGTTTGTCGCGGGGGTGGTAGCCAACCGCCTCGATGTCGTGTTTCGCTTCTATCTCCGCGAAATCGAAGGGTTGACCATTGATCCTCGTACTGCATTATCCAAGGTACAGGCCAAGTTACAAAGTTGGCACGAGGATGCGGAGTCCAACCCATGGTGGCCGGGCGCGATAACTGAACCGACAGAGGCCCCACCCCTGGACCTGCCTGTGGGTAATGATCACGTTACCTTGCGTTGCTTTACTATGGGGAGGATACTGGTCTCGATTCCGACCTTGATCACCATCGACGATTCCCAGTTAGTAGTCATTCTTGCCATCCGAGGCAACGGAGCATCCGACCTTGCTTTGTATCGTCTGGACCCCATGGATGTCGTGTTTGGTGGGTATCCTCGTCTGTTGCTACCGCCGTAGAGCACAAAGACAACGCGGTAGATGAGCTTTGTGGAGCATGTGAATGCTCGGGAAGGGAGCAAGTTCGGATGGTCTTTGTCATTGACAGCTTTGGCGCAGTGCCATCTGCCGCCGTCGGTGCTGTCCGACTCAGTGATCAACATGACGACATGTATCAACTTGTAGCAATGGTGTCAGAGGGTCGGGAATCAAACGTTGAACTTGGCTACGTGTTGAGGACCCAAGGACCGAACGGCCAATATCCGAGCGACGTCGCCGAGAAGGGGGTGATCCCTCGGACAGCCCCGGCCTTGTTGATCCAAACGAGGATACCTGAGCCGCCATCCCAAGGGAAGAGCCTGAAATCTTTCGAGATGTCCTACTGGGCTAAAACTGTCCGCAGAACGGATCTGGGGTGGGCGTCGCAGCCCGAGCTGAGCGCGCGGTCGGCGAACGGCAACCCTTGGTGCAACCAAATGTCGCCAGTATATCTCGAGGAGGTCGACTTCGATTATCACTACGACGGCGACAGGTACGTCACCGAAGGAGTTCGCTATCGAGATAGCTGGTCCTTTGGGGCGTCGATACTATGGTACGAGCTCCCAGCGCTATTACTCGTGAGCGGTCGGGGTATTGAGGCTAGCGACCTCTGGTTTGAACCCGTCAACTCAGAGGCCATCCTGGAACTGCAACGACTACCACGACTGATGCTCGGCTAGCCCCTGTACGAGCCTCGCAACCCCAACTATCCCGGTCTTCAATTTGGCTGGGCAAAGGCCTATTACTACCATAAGCTCGACTTGCAACCAATCCTGGATGGAATCGGTATTAGTACGGAAGATCCGAACGATGCTGGTGTTCTCAGGGACTTTCACTACAACGCCGACGACGATGTGAATCTGCAGGTGCGTATCGTAGCGTTGACACAAAGTGACGTTGGTCCCTACTCGATCCCCAACACTGCCCCAGTCGGCCTACCCACGGCCCTATTGCGCTGGAGTGGACTATCCGCCAAATCCAATCACGTACTACAATCGGCACTGCCCCTCTTAGGTCAATACATCTTCTAAAGAATGGAGCTCTCCTATGCCGTGGAGTGGAACACCACCCTCTCATCGCGATGACTTTAGGGAACCCTGTACCTTTCGGTGCAGCAATGTCTCCACGGCAGAGGTGCTCTATCAGGGGAACGAGGGCTACTACGAGGACATAGCATGCACGTTGAAGCTGTCGCTCTTTGGGGGATTCACCCGTAGTTTCGCCATCTATGATGTCGGCTTCTTCTCGACGTGCATGCTCGACAACCCAATCCCCTTGAACCCAGAGGATACGACGCATGTTTTTGTTGACCCAGAGTCGACCGGCAACGTCCCACGCACCTGGTGTCTTGTCTTCATCTCCTACACCACCGTGGCCCATCTTCGTGCAGGTCGAGAGGTTCTCCATTCCTTGGGTGTCACCGCCGAGGACGGGTTCTCTCACGAACCACCGGACCTGAGACCGGGTTTTGAGGGAGGTAGTTCTGATTATTATGAACCACCAGGTGAGGCCAGTTTCTACTTTCCAGAAGGTGTACAAAACCGCTATCTGAAGCACGGTCTCGAAGAGCCCCCCGACCTCATCCTCAGTATGGTCTTTGACGGCTGGCCGACCTACCAGAGGAAGTTTGATCAGCTCAGCTGGCTCCGTTTGGGACCACCAGAACCATCCATGGCAGGAGCCCAACCACTGCATCTGCACGTAAGTGAGGAGGAGCCTCATGGCCGAGATGTCACCGATGAACTTTCCGGACTCCCACTAATCCCGGGCACCCAGGAGAGGCTCTCATCGCTATGGCTCCTTGGCGAGTATCGTGTCAAATATCTTGGTGCCTATGCCTTCTTCTGTGATCCAGTGTCTCAAACGAAGGATCGTCGGGTGAGCTGGCACCCCAACGAAGATGCCAGCCTCGCCGAGATCCTCGAGGCCACGACCACGGTTGGCCTACCTGCTGGAACTATGGCTTGCTTTGAGCGCAATGAACCACCCTCTACCTGACGGTTGGTCCCGACTCTGAAACGTGTGACAGAACCTATTGCACTGATACCATGACCGATCACGTTCACCCGTGGTTAAGCTGAGGAGTACATATGAACGAAGACGCAGGTGAATCGGGAGGGAGCCCCCGAGAAAGGCTCGCTCAGATAAGAACTCTACTCAATGGAGTCTTTTCGACTTCAGACTCCGAACGCCCCCAAGCGTGGGTCGACATGATGCACGGAGTACTAACAATACCCCCGTCTGCTGTGTTGTCAACCTACGAACATGGATTGTGGCAGGCGTTCTTGAGTTACGATCCACCTTCTGCCAACCACGGAGATGTCAATGATCTGACTGCGCTGGGTTGGTTGACAACCACCTTCCACCAGGCGCATGCCTCCCTCCTGCTGGCATCAGAAGGACTCGGGGGGATCGCAGTTGCCAATGTGCGAGCAGCGATGGAACATGCCTTCTTATTGTCGGCCTTTTCCAGTACGGAGGACTCTGAAACCATTTTTGATAGCATCACGTCTCGACATCGCAAGGAATTAAAGAGATTACTTGACTTCGTTGGCGGACAAGACGTGCCAGAAGGTGAGGTCGTGGAGGCGATTGCATCACTCATCCCCACTGGCGATAGCCAGGATACTGAAACTTGGCCGCAGAAGATCAAACAAGTCTGTGACCGACTCGATACAGGGGAAAGGATCTACCACGAGTATGGGTTGCTGTCTGGGCGGTTACACCCCGGACTCTTTAGCGTACTGCTTCCTGCCGTTCTTGATTATCCAAAGGCAGACGCCTCTACCCCACCCGACCTCGATGCCTCCGAAGCGGACAGTTTTCTCATACGGTATGACCTCTGGATCGCCATCGGCGCTTGTGCCTGGGCCGGCTGGGCTGTTGATCGATTCTTCAATACCCACCACTTTGAGCCATTACTTGCAGAGTTTGCCGGTGAGTTGGGCTTTGTTCCGATCTTCAAGGCAGGAACACTCCCGTAGCTAGACCAACCTTCCGATAATCACCTGTATCAGCAGTTCGACCCGGTGCCAACTTCCGATACTGGGACAAAACCCCACCACTTGGGACCCAAAACACCTTCCGATATTACGAGTCACACCCTCGCACTACGCTAACCCCTATGACCACCCCTATGACTGCTGCTCTTGAAACCTATCGCCTTGCTCTCACAAAGTCACCGCTCTCGACTAACACCAGCCGTGCCTATGAGTCACGAGTGGGTGGATATCTCGCGTGGCTGGCATGCGCTGATCTTGACGGTGACCCAAGTGCAAGAGACTGGGCGGTACGTGATTATCGTGCATGGCTAAAGATCAAAAGGGAGTCCAAGGCGCCTATGCGAACACTCAACGCAGTCGATGTTGAGAGTGCTAAAGTGTAATGCCCCACCACCTGGAGAATTGGGACGACAAGACCTAAGCATCCCACGATGCGAGAGTGGTAGAGGTTTCGTGAATCGTTCGAGCTAGGCGACCCTCTCGGTTACGGTGACGTCGAACCCGAGAGCCTCGATCCGCTGAGCCAGTCGCTTTACCTGAGCTTCGGGATCGTTGTGCTTCTCGAAGTAATCAGCCCCTAGATCTTGGTAGAGTTCTCCATTGGTAAGGAGATGCCAGACGACGTTTAACATGGAGTTGGCGAGCGCA
>JALCZJ010000012.1 GCA_022690815.1 Ferrimicrobium sp. | reverse complement strand
TTCGGTGATCATTGCTCTTGGCCGTTGTGATGGAGATTGGGGAACCCGTTGCTTGGCTCTGGTTCTCGTCTTCTATAGACCACTTCCTTGATCGCGGCGCCCGAAATCGTCGTAGGCTGGGCCTTTGCGCATCTCGTGCGAGCTTGCTGTTGCTTTGTACCCAGGTTGTTTCGTGCGATGGGCTTGGTTCGCTTAGTGGACGGCCTGCACGAAGAACGGTTTGGCACTTCTCGACGATCAGGATGGCGTGGCGGCAGCGCCATAGAGTGGGAGCTCGGTGCCTGCGGTGCCCTTCGTGTCGCTTGGGTGTTGTCGATGTCGATACCCGTTGGGTGGGACGAAGCTGACCATCAGATCTTGGTTTCGAGAAACTGACAGAGAGATGAAATCTGTTCTTGAGCAAGTCAGGGGCCACCTATTGGTCCAAAGGAATGTAGGACCGGTTCAGGCATAACCCTTGATCGGAGCAGAGCGACCATGCTTGACCAATCCTCGTCATGGCCCCATGCGGGTTTTCGATGAACGCCGGCCCCCCGGGGCTCGCGGAGACCTTTGGCACCCGCCGTCGATTTGGTCGTCTCGCGGTAGGACCGGCCGATTCTCAAGGTGTTGTGTCCAGGGGCCCAGTTACTCGAGCTTCTGAAGGGGGATCCATTGATGAGCCACAGTACGTTCACAATTTTGCCAGTATGACTTGTTTGTACATAAGCGCTACCACATCGTAAGTTTCTGGAACAGAGGCGACCCCGGATGATCGACCAGGTGGGCCAATATACGTGCTGGGGTGCCCGATGCACTGCATCATTGGCGGCTAGCCTGAGCAGATGCCATTGTCAACGCTAGCGACCGCTTGGTAATGGCCTGGCTGGGCCAGCAATCATTGGGGTAGCTGATTACCAAGCGGATAGATCAGTCGGCCGTCGGGACTTCGGCCTGACCTTTAACTAGCAGTGGCTGCCGGTTCCTCGCTTTTGGAGGTATCTGGCTCGAAGAGCAGTGGTGTCTCTTCGGAAACGTCCTCAAGAGAGCGCCCGCGTGGCTCGGGCAGCGTCACCATCGTAAGCACGACGCCGATGATTGACACTCCTGCCATAATACCCATGACACCGCTAATGCCAAGAGACTGAAGCAGGTGCGGAACGAGCAATGCTCCGATAAAGCCACCAAACTTTCCCATCCCCGCTGAAATACCATCTGCAGTTCCTCGGATCGACGTAGGAAAGATTTCTGCAGGATAGACGAATGTGGTGACGTTCGGTCCAAATTCTGTAAAGAAGTAGCTGATAGCAAAGAGGGGTAAGAATATGGCGATCGATGTTGCGCCGTTGGGCAAGAGCCAAATTAGCGCAAAGGCCGCAGACATCACCGCGAAACCTTGCCATTGGATCCTCTTGCGCCCAATTCGGTCCATCAAGAAGACCGCTAACCAGTAGCCAGGGAAGGCAGCGACGACGAATATGAGTAGGGATAAAAGGGTGTGATCGAGCAGGGTCCCCTTGGGCTGTAAGAGCTTGAGAATCAGCGGCGAAGAGACGGAGTTGCCATAGAAGGCGATATCAATGAGGAACCAACCCCCCGCTGTTCCGATGAGGCGGAGGAGGAATGGCTTCTGGGTGAGCTTCGCAATTGGTCGTGGACGCATCAGGGGGCTTGTCTTGGTTGGTTCGCCACTTGGGACCGTGCCGTGTTCTCCCGTAACCCATTCAACCGTGGTGGCGGTAGCGGCAAGATCACCCTTGATGCCCAGCGTGTAGCGGGGGGTCTCTCGAATCTTACGTCGAAGGTAGATAACGGATGCTGCGGGTATTGCGCCGAACCCCAACATCAATCTCCAGGCGAGATCGGAGGGGACGCCACTGCTAAGGAAGATGGCTGCGATCGCAGGACCTGCGATGAGTCCGAGCGCCTGCATTGAGAAGACGGTGCCGATGAGCTTGCCGCGCGACTGACGGTTCGAGTACTCCGAGGTGATCACTGCTGAGGTCGCATAGTCTCCACCAACCCCGTAGCCGACGAGGACGCGAAAGATCAGCAGGGAGGTGAAGTTCCAGGCAAAGGCGCTGAGGACAGCACCGAGCACCAAGATGGCGACTTCGACGCCGTACATGCGCTTGCGTCCGAGCTTGTCCATCAGACGGCCGAACGTCAATGCGCCGGCGACCGAGGCCAACAAGGATATGGAGTTTAGCAGCGAAATCTGATCCGTGTTGAGGTGAAAGATCGGGGTGAGCAACACCGTGACGGTTCCGATGATGAACAGATCGTAGGCGTCGGTGAAAAAACCCATTCCGGACGTGAAGACGGTCAGCCAGTGCTTTCGACCGACCTTGGCCTCATCGAGTGAGTGATAGAGGCTTTTGGCTGATGTGTCAGATCCTGCCATCGCAAAGTCCTCCTGACTGCCTTGATCTCGCGTACTTGTTCTGTATCGGTTACCAACCTAGAGCCGTTGTGCGAGCACGAGGAAAACAAAAGGTTGCCTAAAGGTAATAGAACAATGAACGTATGGTAAACAACGGTCAACTCGCCACCGTCGATTGAAGGAATGCATGAGCCCTGCTTCCGGCGTCGGCCTTTGGGCGTTTCTTGGTCGTTGGCTCTTGGTTTGAGGCAGACGGCGGCCCGCTCAACGGATGATGGGTGAACACGTGGTTCGTGGTAGGGAGCCGCGTGAAACCTTGGTCCCACCTGTAGGGACGGGTGAAAGTAGCGCCACTGACAACCGTTGTGCCCGCGAGACGATCAGTGTGATCTTGGGACCTCGTTGTCAGCATGCGCGAGCGATCCCACCTAAGGTGGTTGTGGTGTTTACTTTCGGTTGCCTGACAACGTAAGAGCCATTTCCATTTCGCAGAGACCGTCCATCTCGTCGCAACGATTGCCGGTGTCAGTGAAGCCGTGCCGCTGATATAGGTGCTGGGCCGCAAGGTTCATCTCTCGCACATAGAGACGGACCTGCCCAAGTCGCTGCTGGCTCGCCCAATCGACAACCCCAGCGACGAGTTGGTCGCCGACCCCGCGACCACGGAACGGTGGTGCTACCCACATGGAGACAAGTTCGGTCTCGTCGTCCAATGGCGGGGTCGCTGCCACCATGCCCGCTGGCTGGAGGTCGAGGAAGCAGACATATGCCACACCAGAGTTGCGGAGGCGGTCACGCCAACGCTCTTCTTGATCGTTGACTCCACTCCACTGCGTAAGTGTTGATCCAAAGGCATAGGGAGCATCACCAAGTGCCTCAAGCCTGAGAGAGCGCCACAGTTGCCAGTCTTGTTCACTTAGCCTCTTGAGTTGATGGCGCTGATCGGCGGGCCGTCCCATGCTACGGCAGCATAGTTGTGCCACCGGGTTGCGCTTACCGCCGATGAGCTGCCCGATAATCGTCAGCAATTTGGCTGGCACGACGATGGGCATCGGCATACGGCGCTTGGAAATCGCCAAGATACTGGCGGGCTACTTTGGCAACCGAGGTGTAGTTGGTGTCACAGACGTTCGCAAGCGGGGACTCGACGAGTTGCGATACCAGCTGGTAGGAGTCCATCCGTGTGATGTCACAGAGGGATGCGACCCAGTCGACCATCTCGACCTGTGCGATTCGGAATGCGTCCTCGAGGGGCCGGGCAGATCCGGTGGTCATTAGGTGGCTGTCGGACTCAAGCTTGGGCCACGGCGTGGAGATACCCTTGATGAGGTCAACGTAGACGACGGTATTCATGGCGCACTCAACCGCTACCCCGCAACTTTCACCCTCACCTTGTCGTGCGTGGCCGTCACCGAGAGAAAACAGCCCTCCTTGTACGTTGACACCGAGATAACACGTCACCCCTGCACGTAACTCCGGCGTGTCCATATTCCCACCGTGGGCATCGGGCACGAGCGCGGAGCGGACCTCAAGGTTGGCCGGTGCGACCCCGACGGTGCCATGCATGGGATCCATCGGGAGCTCGACGGAGAAATCGCTTTCCGAAGCCCGAAATCGACACAGACGTGCCTCGCGGTCGAGCTCCCAAATCCAAACGATCTCTGGCAGCGGCTCTTGGAGTGTCGCAGTGAGATGCGTGGAGGTTAACGCTCCAAAGAGCGGAACAGTTGTGGAGACGGCCCAATCGCGTGCGGGTTCGATATCGACAAAGTGGGCCACAATCGTATCCCCCACCTCAGCACCATTGATATAGAAGGGACCGGTCTGAGGGTTCAAAAAGGGAAACTCACAGACCTCGGAGACAAGATCGGTAGTGGCCCGCACGTTGCCCGCGAAGCAGTCTTCAGTAAATACTTCGAGGATGGTGCCCGGTTCGATCTCCATGACTGGTTCGCGGCCACCAAAGGTCCAGCACAGTTGCTCTTTCGTTGGCGTGAAGTTGACGATGGGGTATTGCATCATAGCTCTGGCTCCTCGACGATTTCTTCCAAGAAGACCTCCGAGATCCGGTTGACCGCACCCGGAGAGGTCCTGCGGAGACGAATGAATACTATCACACCGAGGATCAGCCAGACGGCCACGATCGGTCCGGCATACGAGGCGGGGGCGGTGAGTGGGGAAATAAAGGAAAACACAGCGATCCCGGCACCAGCCAGCAGCGCCGGCAGGAGGAAGGCGATCGCAAGCAGAGGAACGAGTCCGTGCGATAAGAAGTTGAAGCGTTCGTTCGAGATCGCCTTCGCGAAGTAGACCATCGACGAGAGATTCATCAGGATATAGACAGCTACCACAACGATCGTAATCAACGTACCGTCGAGGGCAAAGCCATTCTCGGGACCAAAGGCGAGCCCGAGTAGCAGGGTGGCCGCCGCAGAGACGGCGATCTGTGTATAGACAGCGACCCGGGGTGCCTTGGTCTTTTCGTGTACCCTCCCGAGGATGCCAGGGAAGACGCCGATTCTCCCAAGAGCGAAGGCCATGCGGGTAGAGACCGACGTGCCGGCGTTGGCGTTACCGATGGTCGAGTTGATGACCGCCAGGAAGATAAGAATCCAGAAGAGGCCATAGAAGTCTCGGCTTAGGCCAATCCAGGAGGCGGAACCCGCACCAGAAAAGGATGCGAAGCGCGAGGGGCCATAGGCGACAGAGGCCGCATAGGTCGTGAAGACATAGATTAACCCGATGGCAAGCGTCGACCCTAGAATCGCGAAGCGGATCGTGCGTTTGGGGTCTTTGGCCTCCTCCGCTAGGGGTGCGGCCGCCTCAAACCCGGCAAATGCCAACAAACTGTAGACCGATCCCGCAAAGACGCCCGTGAGGCCATGAAAGCCCTTTGGGGTATATTTCGTCGTGAATACCGAGAGGGTATTGTGAGATCCGGCGTGGATCACAAAGAGGATGCCAGCCGCCAAGAAGATCACGATCTCAATACTCCCAAGAATGGTGCCGGTCTTGGCTGAGGTGGTGATGCCAAGGAGCGCTAGTGCGCCAACCAAGGCAATACCTACGAGCGACCAGGGCCACCAGAGATTGGACGGGTAGCCAAATTCGGAGTTGAACGTACCAGCGATGGTGAAGCCAAGTTGTAAGAAGAGCAGAGCGGGTACGAGCGCATATACGAACACATACCCCCAACCGACAAAGAACCCAACGATCGGATGCAAGGCCCGAGAGGCGAAGGTGGCGAATGATCCCGCGGAAGGTATCCGTGACGCGAGCTCACTGATAGAGAAAGCGGTAAGTAGGCTGCCAACGAGTGCGACAATCACGGCTAACGTCAAAGCACCGCCGGCGAAGCCAGCTCCAGCAGGAATCGAGGCAGCAATAGCCGCTCCGGGCGCCATTGCCGTAATGCTTTGGAAGAGAACCTCTCTTCGGCCAATCGCCCCGGCGCGCAACCGGCCTGGTTCTGCGGATTGCGTCATGGTACTACCCCCTTATCCGTTGAAGTTGGAACGATCATAGTGCATAGATATTGGGCAGTGCACTAGAAATGTGAAAAAGTTGTTACATTGTGACCACCGCATCGAGGTCGTAGCGCCCACGGGGATCCAGGGGGCTCGGCTTAGACTCCGGGTCAACCTACTGCGAGGCACGTTATTGTGACAACCCACGGGACAGAAACAGTCGATCGAAGGCTTAATGGCGTTAGACTCATTTGGTCGGTCAAGGTCTTCCTTGTTGTACGACGGGGGCGTAGCTCAGTTGGAAGAGCGCCTGCTTTGCACGCAGGAGGTCAGGGGTTCGAGTCCCCTCGTCTCCACCAAGGGCCGTTCGCGAAACTGGTTTGACCTGCCCAAACGCACGGTGAGAAATTGCAAAATCCTCTCTTAACTTAGCGACTGTCCTTTTTTATTATTTGTGGTTCGTCGCCTGCTGAACTGGGAGTGTGGTGTTAGGTTGCATTGATGTGCTGCCGAGCATGACAATCGTGGATCATTAGCCCATAGGATCGCTGCTTGCGGCCAGCAAGGAGCGGGGCTTAGGGCATCGAGCTACTGCCGCAACTCATGGCCCAAGACGGCGTTCACCCTTTTAAGCACCATTAGAAACAGCATCGCCAGGTAAGCCGCCATCGCCAGGCCAACTGACGAAGCCACCAAGCCATTAACTCCATGTACGCCAGCAGAAACAGCGAAGAACAACTGACCGTGAGAGGCATATCTGGCATTACTCCCCACCTCGCCTAAGAACTCCCTGTTATTAGCGTCAGCCCGTGAACGCTCTCCTGGGATAATAAGACTCTTGACCCGCTGTGATAGCTGGATAAACGCACTAAACAGGATGGTCGCGATCACGCCACCAACAGTGAGAAGGCCAACAGACTCACTGGGCGAGACTTCAGTCCGCACCAACAGAGCTACGACCAAGACCAAAATGGGGACCACTTCAAGGGTTCTATTGCTTTGATCGGATGAGATCGTCGGCACTAAGCGTTCTAAATGTAGCGCGGATGCGAGTTCTGCACAAAAGACGAGAACTGCAGAGGACGTTAGAACCCATCCTCTCAACGCTCGGATACCTCTGGAGAGGTGAACTCCAGCAAATCATTGGCCAGTTTGGCCCGGACAAGCAACACCTCAGCGTGGGCTTCGATAATCGAAGGGTGAGGGGTCGACGAGTCCTCCTCAAGTGCCATGACGAGTGTGACCGGTCCGTCTGTGAAATAGACGGGTCCTCGAGGTCGGCAACTCAGTTAGCGTCTCCTCGGGTGGAGGGAGCATAAGAGCGTGGTGCTGGCCTATTCGTCTTGCTCATTGCCATCATGGCACGATCACCAGCTACTAAGTGGTTGGAGGACCTTAACAGTGATCAAGTTAAAGGCCATCCAAGCTAACAGCAACTGTCAATATGTTTGTCCCCCAAACGGATGACAGAGACTGCAATCACCGTTGGGAAGCGCTCAAGTCGTTGGTCACCAGAATCGTAGGCTCATGATCTAACAACGTGAGAGAGTAAAGACAAAGGACCGTCTTTAATCCGGCTGAGCTGCCCATATCCAATAGCAATATCACCCAAAGGCCCATGCTCCTCTGTTGGTGAAACCCATGTCGCAACTGGCCCTACCTCGGCTGACAGTCCCCCCTACGAATGTTGGACACCGATCCTGGAGCTTTCAGCTGTCAGATGCCAAACATCCTGGTAGTAGGTATATTTTCGCTAATTTCCCATAATGCTGTGAAAACGTCGCCACGATGTGTTAGGTTCCCCGATGTACCAGACGATAACTCTGGTAGTGATAATTACCATAAGGGGGTAATGATGAAGGTAAGGAACATGGTTCGAGGGGGGGGCAGTAGTAGCCCTGAGTCTTGGACTTGCTAGCTTGGGGACAGGAATGGGATTGACGGCCAACGAATCTACCGGGACTCATGCGCAGCCAGGGTATACGGTTGGACCCGGCGGCGGCGGTGCCTTTTACTATAGCGGTCCAGCAACACTTGGGCCCTCCAATCTTCACCTTTGCACCGAGAATTCCTACGATCTCGGACGCTATGGTCCAGTCAGTTTCTGTTCTTCAGATGTTCCTTTGGTTAAGGAAATTTTGGAGGCTGGAGGCGCTTGCTTGATAGGCGCAGTTGGGGCATACCTCAACACACAGGATGGCGATGTTTCAGTCAGCGGAAAGACTTATGCAAATGGCTGCGCTGTCGCCGGAACTATCACTGGGTGGACCCTCCTGATAGCGGGGGCTGCAACCCCGGTACACGCTATTCATCCAGGAGGTTACGTTGAAACTCCTTAAGATTGCTAAAAGTTTAAAGAGAGAGGTCGTCCTGCAATGGGTCCTAGCCTTGTTACTGGCAACGATTGTTGGTCTCACAATCCACCCCCATGGTGGTTTGCAATCTGTTATTTTGGGAGGCCTTGTCTATTTCGTGGCCTTTGGTTGTCAGGGTAGAGCCATTGTGAGGCTACTAGTCAAGGGCTCTAGGGGACAGCGGAGTACTAAGGCAGCGCAATGACCTTCTATTGGAGGTTTGTCTCGCTAGCCTCTTCCCCTGGATTCAAATATTCGCATTCCCGTGACAAGATAACGCCTGGAGGAGATGAGCGATGAGTAACTCAGGTTTTGGGGGGTGAAGCTGACAGCCTCGAACCAGATAACGTCAAAAGTCTGTTTGGTTTCTCCTTTCTAGCTCCAACTGGAGTGTTTTTGGTGGGATCGATCTGTACATGATCGCTGCCGGCAAGCACATTCACCCCCCGATCCTGGGCATCGTTGCAATCATATGGTGTGTGGTGGGAGGTATACTACTTGCGGTCTTTACCGTGCGCAACCTCTTTCCGGACTTTGATCGTTCGCGGGATGCACTCTTAGGTTGGTTGCAGCTGCCTCGCACGAAGCGATACCTCGCCCAAGTCGACAGGGGTGAGTCAGCAGTTCTGTTTAGCTCGTCGGCCATCCATAGGTTGCGAACACTCAACAGGGTCTCTATGGCGCTGATCACTCTTGTCCTCGCTGGCTCGACATATAGCCTGGTGGTTAAGGACTTCATTCCTGCTTTGGAATCGCGTTCCACAGGGTCTGATCTGAGCGCCCTTGCTCTGATAGGAGTCGCGCTTGTAACCTTTGTCGTGAGCCGCCTAATTCGGCTTCGAGCCAGGCGTGATGCCACCAGACGCGTTGAACCAAAGACGAAGGGAGGATAGTAGCTCCATTTCGGACAGTAAATTGTCGAGCATATGAAGTAAATGAATATGATATAAATGAAAGGGGATATTGAGAATGGGAACGAGAATCACAGCCATCAACGGGAAAGGCGGACTGGAGCTGCTTGGCGAGCGAGGATTGACCATCCTCGGCACTGTAGGGTGTTTTGGAACCTATTTGGTAGCGCTCACGGTTGGGCTACGAACCTTTCTGCCGATCACAGCAGCATTCGGTCTGTCCCTAGTGACACTGGGAGCCCTAGCTTATTGCTTCTTCCTTCTCGGTCGTAAGGCTGGGACGGTCTCCGGTAGCGCCGAGGAAGCGGATCAGGTCGTCTTCATCAGGGCTGGAGAGTTGGATCAAGCTGCATAATTGCTGGTTTGTCCTTTGTACCCCGTGAGTTCCATCCGACTGGCCGCAGGTTGTGTGCGTAGTCGGTTATGGGACTCACAAGGTCTAGATAACAGGTTTAACTGCTTGCGTGAAACCAAGTGTTGGATCGGATGAGTTTTTAAACGCTTCTCCGATTCAGTCTCTATGCAAGCGCACTTGACCCTCTTGTCGGGGTGCGTTTGGCACGGCAGATCAGCATCTGCCCCAAGCTGACGCATTCCAGCGTTGTGAATCGGGCCAATCGGTCCGCTCGCACCGTCGCTTGGAGTGAAGTTGCTAAGGCAGACTGCGACGGACATGAGCAACCATGGAGCAAATTACCCATTGACCGTGGACATCAGCTGCCCCCCACGACCAAACCCCGATCCTCTCGTCGTTCTCGGTGATGGGAGATTCGTGCTTGCCAAATGGGTGCGACACGCTACAGCCAGCGCTTCGTTTGCGACGGATTGACTGCTAGCCATTACAACACTCGTGTTAACTATAAAAGAAACTCCACAACACCGCAGGCCGCTCGGCACTATAGGGGACCTGGCTCTTGGGTCCAGGGCTCTCGCCACGGCTAGATCATTCGCCCACCCGAATACCACTTCTTGTCGGGAGCTGGCACTCCCATGGAAGGTCCGCCAGACTCCCTGCTAGATGATAAACTTTTGATAATAACTGAAAATGTCGTGCAATCGTCGCCATGATGTGTTAGGTTTTCGATTGCACCAGACGATCACTCAGGTGGCGATGATTACCAGCAGGGGTAATGATGAAAGTACGGAGTATGGTTCGAGGGGGAGCAGTAGTAGCTCTGAGTCCTGGTCTCGCTAGCTTGGGGACTGGGATCGGGTTGACGTCTAATGAATCTACCGTTATTCCAGCGCAGCTGGGATACACGGCTGGGTCTGGTGGCGTAGGTGGCACCTACACATACAGCACACCTTACGGCTCGACTCCGTATGGGAATGGAGTCTGATATGAGCAGTAGTGTTGAGTTAGCTCGGTTTGGCCCTATCGGCGACTGTGCGGGTGGAAGCGGTAACAGCATCCTAGTAGATATCGGAGTAGCGCTTTGTATGGTTAGTCAGATTAACTCCGTTGTCAATCCCGATGACGGTGAGTTTAAGCCCACTAGCAGTTCTAACATTATCGGATATCTGTCGTGTGGATTATCTGCTGCGAGTGTCGTGTTTTCAGTCATTGGCTCCTTGTCCACGCCGCCAATTCGCGACGGTGTCGCACCCAGCATGGCTTAGGCTTTAGATGTCGATTTTAGATATTCTATACTTCGGTCAGGGTACGTGCGCCTTGCTCGGCTGCTGGTTGGAACTGGTAAAGGCTAATTCGGTCGTAAGGGAGCACTCTCCCCGGGTTGTCCATTACTTGGCATACCATCAGTGGGGACGTTCTGGCTCCAAAGCAGTCGAGACCAAGACAAGAGTCGGCCCCGCCTATACCTCTGCTGTTCTCTTTGGGCTCTTAAGTCTGGATGGTTTCGTAGGTCTTGTGTTACACGTGATGCATGTCAATTAGACCCAGCCCATTGGTCTAGCGAGAATCTTAAGTTAGGGACGCGGGGCCCAAACGATTTTTGTCGAATCAGCTCGCAGCTCATTGGGCAGACGCGAGTTGATGGGACCTCAGATTTGTACCACAAAAGAGAGTTGGTGGTTCATCTGCACTCTGGACTGGCTCGTAGATGCTTCGGTAAGCGTGGCACCACCGCTTGGGCAGACCATGTCGGAGCGATTGCATCAGATCACGAGCACTCAAGAGATGGTGGATGGCCCCTTGAGCGTGGTCGTCTTCGTTTGTGAGAAGACCACACTCAGCGGGTTCTGAGGAGTCGTAAAAGAGGAAAGTCGCTAAATTAGGAGAGGATTTTGCAATTTCTCACCGTGCGTTTGGGCTGGTCAACCTAGTTTCGCAAACGGCCCACCAAGGACTCCTCGGGATCACGAGCGGCTATGACTTCGGCCCACTCATCCTTTATCAAGAGACGGTTCCTCGGTCCTGGGAAGGGGTCAATCACGTCCACAAAGGCATGAAACGCCCGCCAGCATCGGTCGTACCAACCAGCAGCGTCGTATTGATTCGGAGTGATTCCAGGCATCTCCCTTGCTCTTTCAGAGAGACGGCATGCGATCGCAGCTGCCAGGTGCTTCAACAAGACTGGCGATCCCTCCAATGCAAGCACTAAGAGAAGAACAAGAACCACATGGTCATCCAAACCCCTCGGTCTCCCACCGGGCCCCTCTCTAGTCGCCTCCTTATCTATGGCCCTCCACTCAGCCACGCGAGCGCAGATCCCGCTCTTGTCGATCAACTCTATGACACGAGCGACCCATAGGTCATCAATTGGGGGCTGATAGGTACTGAGGCCCAATCCCTGATCCGCCATCACGCCGTGTGAGTGGGAGTCAATGGTCATGCATTGTCCTCCCTGGAATGAGCAGCGCGTAGGGCAATGCGAAACTCGTTCGCATCTGGCTCTGTGAGGAATCGGAGATAGCGGTCAAAGGCATCGAGCGTTTCGATTCCAGCAGCCTTCATGAGATGAGGAACTGGAGTACCGACATTGAGGTGATTGTCAATGGCCATGTCAACCTGCTTACTCCAACCTCTTGATGCGATCTGCTTCTCGAGCGATAAGCGGTTAGCCTCATCTATGAGATGCAGGTTCAAACTCCTGCGTACTTGCGCCCTTATAGATATCCCCCTGTGTGCTTTCACAAAAGTGAGCCCACTCTTGGTTCTGGTGTTGGCAATCAGGTTAAGCATCAGTTCGTGACTGACGAGGGGCTGACCCTTCCAGCTCACGCTGATAAATGAGAAGAGCCGGTGTTCAATTTGGAGGTTCCAGGAGACAAGTGGCAGACAGTGATAGGAATCCCTATCTCATTGACGAGTTCTTGGATCTCAAGCTCAAAGAGCCGAACCCGCGATCCGTTACTTGCACCAACATGCGCCGTAATGAGAAGTTCGGTGGCATTGGATTAGCGAGAACTGAATCTCATCGACCACTGGATCTCAGCGCTTGGCCCCAGCACTCTCGCCACGGCCAGATCATTCGCCCACCCGAATACCGCTTCTTGTCGGGAGCTGGCACTCCCATGGAAGGTCCGTCAAAATCCCTGCTAGATGATAAACTCTCGATAATAACTGAAAATGTCGTGCAATCGTCGCCATGTTGTGTTAGGTTTTCGATTGCACCAGGCGATAACTCTGGTAGCGATGATTACCAGCAGGGGTAATGATGAAAGTACGGAATATGGTTTGAGGGGGGGCAGTAGTAGCTCTGAGTCTTGGTCTCGCTAGCTTGGGGACTGGGATCGGGTTGACGGCGAGTCACTCAGGTGAGGCAACCCAACCTACTTCTAGTGGCATAGGTGGAGCCAGCCCGAATCTATCAGTTAATCCAAACTTGATTTGTGATCCGGGCGGCACGTGCGGATCGAAGACTATATGGAGAAGTATGTGTACATCAACGGAAGTACACTGTATATTAAGGCGACGGGTAATAGTGGCGGGTTATTAGTGGGTGATTGCGTGGTTGGAGTCTTAGGTGGTGAGTTATTACTTACTTTACTGGGGGCTTAGGGGATATCTGGGTTGGAGGGGCAATTGGGTCCAACATAACGGGTGAGTGCGTGACTGCTATTGAGTCAAGCTGGCTCGCTCAGACGTTTTCCTCACTGTCAGTGCCTCGCGTCGGATCCGACGCTACTGGCCGTCTGTAAGCAAAGCTGAATGTATCGATGAATGCGGGTATGTTATGAACATGAATCGCAAACCAACCATGCAGGCTTTCCTCAGCGTAGTCATGTTTGGTACCGCCCTCGTCGTCAGGTTGCTGTCAACGATTGTGGCGCGGGTCTTGCACCTGGTGTGGCTCGCGAGCTTAGACCGGAGCTTTCTCGGATCTTGCCTTTCAATCGTTGTTGGCGTAGCCGTAGCGCTCAGCGTAGGAGTTAATCTCGATCCGGCCAAGGCTAAACCAGCCGTGAGATTCTTGCTGCTTCCCTCTAGAAAGAGAAGTGTTGGGGCTCGGGCGTCCAACAACATGGTGATTTCGCCGACAATGGAGCGAGTTGGACACGCGTCGCAGGTACTTTTATTCGTTGCCGTGGTGGTGCTTGGGGTAGCGCTTATCGCTCAACTCGTAACACGTCGGCTTACGCCCGGCTCCACGGTTCTCGATGTAGTCCTGCTAGTCGCCTTGGTTGCCGTTGGGGTTGTGCCAAAGTTGCTTCGGCTCGCTGGTCGACATCGCGGTGGCTAACCGACGAATGGCCAGGGCAATCTTGTCCGCATTGCTTTCACTGTCACAGATTTGAGACATGACAGTCTCAAGGTTTCCGTCCCGTTTCACCTAGCTGGCAATACGTTCTCAACCAAACGGTTGGATGCGGGTACCTCGGTTATTGTGCCAAGGTATTGGAAGCGTAACCCTCCGGACAGTCCGCGCACGCAGATGTGCTGGAGAAACGTTCTGTGAAGTGAAAGCAAGTGATCAGCGTCATTGTTTTGTGAGCGCAAGTGTTATTTCGTCTTAGCTCCAAGTCTGCTCCTTATGCCAACGAACTGGCGAGACCTTAGGGATATAGTCGTCAATGCGAATCGCCGGCATCATCGTCAACGTCCAAGCTTGCTGGCTTGAGCGGAGTGGTGGGGACACGTCAGATTTCAGATCCTGATCACAATGGAAGCAAAGCCATCGCCGGGACAGGCAGCATCCCATGGGGATCCTGGGGGCCCTGGTTCAAGCCTCGCTGGTCCTTCGGGACGAAAGAGCAGCTTGACCCCGTTCGCGAACGTGACTTCTGCGACCTCATTTATTGGGAGATCTCCGATGGCTTTGCGCATTTGAGTGGACTCCAAAGAGAACGATCCGCCCAGAAAATCACAAATATTCTCGGTACCAAACCGTATTGCATCTGCATTATCGACATCGTATTGATAGGCGACAGTCAGTGGGCCCTCTCGTCGGTAGTAGCGTACGGTCTGACCAGAGAGAGCTACAAACCCGAGCAATTGAGGAGATGCCTCTTGCTGATCATCGGGATCGTCAGGGTTCAGCGAGGCTTGTGAATCGCCGTTGCGCTCGTCCTCACTTTCGGACAGACTCTCCCAACGCTCCAATCCGACATAATGGCCACTTACGAGCAGAACACTCCAAGAGATCTTGAGGGATTCGTGTACTCCATACGTTGACGGCCAAGCAAAGGGAGCATTCTTCGCTAGCAGGTCACTCGGGGCCGAGGTGTCGATCGCGTAGAAGCGATCGATGAGCCGATCGACCGGCTCTTCTGGATGGGCACTGAGGTACTCGGCAAAGGGGCACTGGTCTTCGACTTCGACTAAGCCAAGTTGCCCGGTGAGCAACCCGTGGATGACGATCGAAAGACGGTCGGGGGTCCAGGTCCCGTACGAGTTCAGCGTGAGTGCTGAAATACGTTCAGGATCGTTGCGCTCCGAAAAGAAGAGATGCATCACCCCAAAACCTTCGAAGAAACACCCACGAATGCGTCGCTTTGACCCAAGGAGCGGCTCAAGTCCAACGCAAGCAGCTACGTAGGGTAGTGTCAGCATTTGCCTTACAAAGTAAGTGGTCCGGTGTCCTGGACGGTCGTAGTCACGCCGAGCGTTCTCAATTGCTTGATTGTCACTGTCCATGATGTCACTCTAACTGATTTCTGCGCTAGCCACTGACGGAATTGATAATGCCTGGGCAGAGTCCACTATAGTCTCTACAAAACGTGGTAGTAGCGCCGATCGGACTCACGAAATCATTAACGAAATCCCCCCCACCCATGACTACCCATGCATAGGTATAGATTGGGGTGGGAATGTTACCAATATAGAATTGGCCCTCGCACTGGTCTGATACACAACCGTAACCCTCAGGTTTCACGTTGGTCCAAATCAGGGTGCTGTCCTCAATAGTCTCGATGATTATTTGTGGATTCGTAATGCCGTGGGTAACATTTATGTGGTACCATCCGACTCCTGAGTTGCCTATACGCAAAGATATACATACTTATAAAGATTCACAAGCCACGCCCTGTTGCACACCACGAGTCGAGATAAATGGATGAGGTGTGCTCTGAACGCAGGTGTTCAGGAGCCGATTGACCAGAGATGATCTAATGCGTCTGCGGTTGAACCGGTAGACGAACTCCTCCATGTAGAGCTGTTTGTGCTCTTCTCTTCCGTGATAGGTGCCATCGGTGAACTTCTTGGTGTTGCCAACCAGCGTGTTGATCCACGTCGGAAGGTCTCTACGAGGTGAATTATCACTGATGTCCAAGCCGGTGTTAATCGCGAAGTTTGTTGATGGGTCGAGCAGTCAAGTTCTGCACTAGAGGAATGAGGTGATAATACGCGTCCTCGGCGACATACAGTCAGCCGTCATGATGATCATGAGCCTCTTGACGTGGATTTGCTCTCCTCGAGTGTGAAGACTCCGCTTATGGGTTTGGTGCAGCGCTCTCCGAGATTGTTGGTCACCTTGGCAATCGACTGGGAGTTGTTGTCAAAAGTATGGCAGTGCCAAAACTCTGAATCTCTACTCCCTCGCTAGCGACCTATCTCGCATTCAATATAAAAAAGGAACGTCGCTATGTTAAGAGAGGATTCTGCAATCCTTGACCTTTCATTCAGGCAGGTCACACCAGTTTCGCGAACGGCCCACCAAAGGGTCTCTGAGACAACTCGTACTACCATCCGGGAGTGCTTGGCGTGTAGTTGCAGCCTTCCCCGCCTGTGCAGATGGGGGCGAGTCAACAAGGAAGGGTGATGCGGCAGCAAAACCTGTAGGGCCAGCGGCAGCCCATTCACCCCCGCCGGTGGTTGGCGTGTAAGTGCTTCGTTGAGCCTAGCATCACTGCGTGGGCCGACCGTGTGTCGGAGCGATTGCATCAGATCGCCAACACTGACGGGACTGCTCAACGTCACTGCCAAGAGGCCGCCAACACCCAGTGGGTATCAAGGAGTCATAAAAGAGGAAAGTCGCTAAGTTAAGGGAGGATTCCGCAATTGGCAGCTACGCATTCGGACAGGGTGACCGAGCATTGCAAACGGCTCTCATCAGGACACGGTCGCGCGACGAGTAGCGTTTAACATCTTGACTATGTTTGCGGTTATGAGAGGGCTGAACTGTGCTACGACAGATCCAATCAGGGCAAAGCCTATCAGCCGCTCGTCGACCGCATAACTGAACAGCAACGGGACCATCGCCAATGCAAATACCGGTCCAATCTGCTTTTTCAATGCGGCAGACCCGGCATAGGCGATGAGCAGCGAGATAACGATCAAATATGGATCGTGAGTCCAGAGCAGTAGACCGATCGATAGTTCCAATGGAGTGACCAACCAAACCACCGTGATGATATCGTCAGACACCAGGCGGGTTCGCGAAAGATGTTGGGCGCGCTCAGACATCGCTACCAACAGCGGGGGAACCATCAACAAAGGGGTGCCGAATGCGAGCATCACAAGCAGAGCTATCACAAGCGAGCCAACGACCCTACCAACATGCTCGAGTTTCCATGGCGTGGTGCGGTCCCGGCGAAAGTCTGGCTTGAGCCAGAGCAAAGCCACAAGGGCTTCGATTCCCATGAGGGTGGCCACCGCTATCGGATACCACCATGAGTGGATGTCCAGGTAGATCGGTAAAAGTCCTGCCGAGAGCGCAGGCAATGCAGGCACCTTTGAGATTACCAACCCCGTGAACACCACTGCAAGTACCAGGGGGATTTTGAGCCAGACCGGGATATCGACATACATTGATATGGAGAGCCCAAAGATCGCTGCGATCACAATGTAGGCGTAGAACGGGATCAATTGGTCCAGCCACGAACGATTCCTAAAGAACAAGAGTCCTGAGCCAACGGCGCCCATCTCGGGCACCAATGCCGCCGACTGGTGGAAGAAGTGGACAGCGAGGACCATCGACACTGCGATACTGATAACGATGGCCGCCGCCGCACCCTTGTGATGTATTGGTATAGTCATGGAAGAGTTCATAACCATAAGGATAGTAGTAGATATCCCCACCGCCGTCCACCCGGCACAACGTGGCTCACGTGTCGAGTCACCGTGTTGATGAATCCTCTGTGACCACACAGAGTTCGTCAGTATGGTACGAACTATCGTGAACTACAAAGTGCACGATGTTAGCGCAGTAAGCCTCATCTTTGTGAACTCTCCGGATTGTGGATCCCTAGGCCACATAAGGGAAGTTTGATTGTATTGAGCATTTGACCTGTATAGAGAGCTATTCTCTGTATCCATCGATACGTCTCGCTAAGGTCACAACGTGACGCTACGGCACCTTAAAAACGAGAGACAGTCAGAAAGGAAATTTAAGATTCCTGTCTCTAGGCACGGTAGTTGGTTGTGGATCACGCCACGTGAACCTAACGATGGCCCGCAGGCTTGATAGTCAAGTGTGGCTGAAGTAGACTCGGGTGTGGCGAATGGAAAGCATAATAGAACAAGCAATAATAAAAAAAACTATTAGAAAAATAATAACCTGCGACTATCACGTACCACTGTAAGGTCGAGAGACTTGCACCTATACCTCGTTGAGGCCGAGGTGGCTACTCTACTACGGCGGCATTCCGGCCTTAGGGACTTCGTACTTGGCCGCGCGCGGCTTGAAACGGGTGGCGCGATGTAAGCCGGATGTCTGATGGCCGAGATGTTGGGCACTCGCATGTGGTTGGTGCCGACCGGTTTGTGGTTGTGAACGTAGTGGTGTCATGCCACCAGGCTGTGCCTTAGATCCAGGACTGTTGGATGAACGTGGACGCAGGTGCATTTACTAGGAGATTGATACGGTTTGGGGTGCAGCGTGGACAACGGCCCACCTAAGAACCAGAGGCGGGACAAAGCCCGGCACCTACACCAGAGCACTTCAAGGGCCGATGGCGACAGGTCCGCAGGGTCGTGGCCTGTTGCACCGGTGCTACGGCACTACAGCAGGGTTATCTAATTCTCGGTGAGTTGCCTCTGCGCGGACCGACCGCAGCACTCATGGTGCGTGTTGCTTCGCTCAGACAGCCTTGCAGTAGGGCGATGAGAGGTGATAGTCGGTGAGTACGCGAGGCGGGTCACGCGGAAGACCTGAGATTTCACCACCTCCTCTTTATCCAGTTGGCATGCGTTTTGCTAGCGTCCTGACGGTTAGCTCTATACTTGTCATATGCCATTATCCGGTGACTATGTGCCGAGCACCCAAGAGTGGGTTCGCAATCAAGTAGATCTTTATGAGCGTACAAACGGACGAGAGGGAGGAACGCTCTCTGACACGGGCTTGCCGGTGATCATCCTCTGGACGCTCGGAGCTAAGACTGGCAAGTTGCGCAAGACTCCGTTGATGCGTGTCGAGCATGACGGAGAGTATGCGCTGGTGGCGTCGAAGGGTGGCGCGCCAGAGCATCCGTTTTGGTATTACAACTTGATCGCGCACCCTGATCAGGTGACGATTCATGACCGTGAACTTGTGATGGATGCTCTCGTCAGACAGGTGGAAGGCCAAGAGCGCGTCATCTGGTGGGAGCGCGCGGTAGCAGCGTTCCCACCGTATGCGGAATATCAAACGAAAACCGAGCGTCGCATTCCGGTTTTCGTGGCGAGCGCTCGCAAGTAGCAACCAGTTCATTGTGGGCCAAGCTGCCCACTAGGGTTCGGTTGAGAGCCTGTGTTGCGGTCAATTCGTTCGATACTGGTGACGATTTGACTGCGGCTAGTCCGTGCGTAGTGACCCGGTATACGTACGGTCTCTGGTGTGGCCCACTGTGAAGCCGCCAGAGTTGTCCTGATCTTGATCGACTGCTCTCGGTAAAAGGGGTGCCCCCATGCCGATGATCTCACTGGGGCGTAAGTCCTAGACTGAAATGGTGGGAGGCGATAGACGTGAATCAAGTGCAACTGATCGATCGATTACGAGATCGGGGTTGGCGACTGAGCGCTCAGCGTCGAGTTGTCGCCGAGGTTCTCGAGGGCGATAACGTCCACTTGAGCGCAGAGGAGGTCTATCAACAGGCGCGACAGCGTTTAGACGAGATCAGTCAGGCCACGGTCTACAACACCCTTCGGGAGCTGGTCGCCATGCAAGAGCTCCGCGTTGTCGCCGTTGACGATGGAGTGAAGCGCTATGACCCGAATGTCGCTAAAGCGCATCACCATCTTGTCTGTACCAACTGCCAGGCGTTGCAAGACGTGCACCCTGTTGGCGATGATCGTTTGAGACTCGACCAGCAGCAACAATTCGGCTTCATCATCACAGGAGTCGAGATCGTCTTCAAAGGAGTCTGTCCGGCCTGCCAGCACTTGCAGGGCCAGCCTGATTCTCAAGCGGTCCCGGCTCCAGCCAGGGCGTCAGCACGAACCGTTGTCGACCCACAGGCCCCTGTGCGTTGAAGTTCATCACGCGCCCGTGGCTCTCCTTGCGACAACTCCTACCTGTTCAGGGCCCTCCTTTCATGCCTACTGTCAACGGACAGATCTGACAAAACACCAGTTGGAAAGCTAAATGCTAATTATCTCCGGGGTAGTTGCAACGAGCTGATCCACGCATTGCAGCAGGTTTATGCGATTGGCTTGTGATCAACGTGGCCGACGCGGTTACAGCGGGGGCTGCACACCAGACAAGGTGGCTGAGAGGTCCCAAAGTTCGGCGGCTACCTCATCATCGCGGGCCGCTCTCGGAAGACGAGCGAGTTTGGCTCGATGACCCCAGAGTTCCCCAGGCCCACTCGGGCCAAGGTAGGCCCCATTGGCCAATCCGGGAGCCAGTGCCGCCTCGAGCAGCGGGATTGCACCTCGCTGTGCCGGTTGGGCGAAGGCGAGATTGGCCGCCAACATCGCATACTCTCCCACCCGCCCGAGATTCGCCCGACCCGTTCGCCGTTGTAGTCCGGTGTTTGCAAATCCCGGATGTGCCGCAGCGCTGATAAGGACCACGTTGTTGGCTTGAGCTCGGCGGCTGAGCTCGCGAGCGAACAGGAGACAGGCCAATTTTGATTGTGCGTAAGCCTGGGTGCGACTGTAGCCCCTGATGCCTCCAAGATCGCCGAGACGTATGTGACCTTGATTGGCCATGAGACTCGATACGGAGACCACTCGGGGCTCCACACTGGCCATGAGCAGGGGCCAAAGGTGGGCGGTGAGGGCATAGTGGGAGAGATAGTTGATCGCAAACTGCTGCTCGAAACCATCGTGGGTCAGTGCCGCTGGCAACATCATGACACCGGCGTTGTTGATCAGAATGTCGAGCTTGTCGTGTTGTGCTACAAAGCGCTCGGCACTCTCACGAACCGACGACAGCGTCGCTAAATCTAGCGCGAGTACCTCAAGCCGAGCATCCGGTATCCGTCGTCGGATCCACGCTACTGTCGCTTGACCTCGCTCTGGGCTTCGACACCCGAGTACGACAGTGACCTTCGCCTTGGCGAGACCCAAGACACACCACCGTCCAAGCCCCCCGTTGGCGCCGGTGACGAGGGCAATTCTGTCATCAGCCTTGTGATCAGAGAGATCGTCGTTTGACATTGCCTCAGAGCCTAGCTGATAGGGGTACTGGTGGCGGTGTTAGACCTCATGGCAGACGTGGAGTTGAGGCCAACAGCGTCTGGGTATAGGGGTGTTGGGGGTTCTTGAAGATGTGCTCGGTTGAGTCGTCCTCGACCACATGGCCCCGAAAGAGGACGATTACCCGGGAGCAGACATGGCGCACGACGGACATATCGTGGGAGATGAAGATGAGGGTCAGGCCAAGATCTTGGACGAGGTTGGCGATCACATTTAAGACCTGTGCTCGGACCGACACATCAAGGGCCGAGACCGCCTCGTCAGCGATCAGCGTACTAGGTCCTGGCGCAAGAGCTCGTGCAATCGCCACCCGTTGACGCTGCCCTCCGGAGAGTTGATGAGGATAGAGCGAAGGACTGTTTGCCGGAAGACCCACAGCTTCGATCAGCTCCCGCATGCGGGCACCGTAATCTCCCCCGATGTTCAAGGAGCGCAAAGGCTCTGCGATGGACTCGCCGACGCTGAGCCTTGGATCCAGCGAGCCAAACGGATCCTGGAAGACGATCTGTACTTCACGGCGAAAATCGAGCAAGGCCGCGCGCTTTGTCGCGAGCGGTTGTCCATGAAAGAGGATCTCTCCTTCGCTCGGCTTCGTCAGCGCGACGAGCAGCCGTGCCAGGGTCGACTTGCCCGACCCCGATTCGCCGACGATGCCGACACGCTCACCATTGTCTATCGCAAGGTTGAGGTCATCGAGGGCCAGCACGCTCCGAACTCGACCCCCGTAGCGGTGGCTGACGTGTCTCAGTTCAAACAGCGGCGCAATCGGTGGAGACGCAGGTGCGGTGTCCATCTATCGTTCCTCGGGTGAGGGGACGTAGGGATGCCAGCAGCGGACCAAATGTTGGGCCCCGATCGCGGTAGGCGGCGTTTGGCATCGCTCTGACTCGCGCTCACAACGTCCGCGATAGGTGCAACCTGCGGGAAAATTGCCAGCCTCAGGAACCGATCCGGGGATGGTCGGCAGCTGGCCGAATAACGCTTGATTGAGGTCATCGATCCCGTGTGAGGTCGCCAACAACGCGCGGGTGTAGGGATGTTGGGGACGATGGGTGAGCTCGTGGGTAGCACCTGACTCGACGATCGTGCCCCCGTACATAACCTGGATGCGATCACAGACATTGGCTACCACGGCTAGATCGTGACTGATCAGCATGAGAGCACACCCGTGCTCTGCGGTGAGCTCTGCGAGGAGTTCGAGTACCTGCGCTTGGACGGTCACATCGAGAGCCGTCGTCGGCTCGTCTGCAAGGATGAGATCCGGGTTACAGGCGATCGCCATCGCAATCATCACTCGTTGGCGTTGCCCACCAGAGAGCTGGTGGGGGAAGGCGCGAGCCTGCAGTTCGGGCTGATCGAAGCCAACACGCGCGAGAAGAGCGATCGCCTCAGTTGCGCTGGCTTTACGAGTAAGCCCTCGGTGGATTCGCGTTACCTCGCTGATCTGCTTGCCCACTCGCATCAGGGGATTAAGGCTGGTCATTGGCTCTTGAAAGATCATGGCGATGCGATCACCCCGTAACTTCGAATACGCTCGTTCCCCAAGACCGATCAGCTCTCGGCCGGCCAAGCGTATTGACCCAGAGAGAATGCTCTCTTCAGGAAGCAGCCCCATGACGGCGAGCGCTGTGAGCGATTTGCCTGAACCTGACTCGCCGATCAGACCAAGTCGTTGTGCTGGATCAATTGAATAACTCACACCGCGCAGAAGTTCGATCCCTGCGATCGAAAGGTGCAGGTCTTCGACCTCCAGTAGCGTCACGAGCGTCCTCTCAACATTGGATCAAGCAGGTCGCGAACCCCATCGCCGAGGGCGTTGAGCCCAAAGACGGTGATGGCGATGGCGAGTCCCGGCCATAGCGCCAGTAGCGGGTCCTGGTAGAGGTAACTCTGGGCACTCTCCAGCATGCCGCCCCACGTCGGCGCCGGAGGTGGGGTTCCAAGGCCAAGGTAAGAAAGGGCGGCGACGGCCAGGATGGTGATCGACAGGAGGAGAGCAATCTGTGCGACAAGGACTCCCATGATGTTTGGCAGAACATGACGTCGCGCGATCTGAAAGTTGGAGCGACCGTAGGCTCGAGCCGCGAGTACGTAGTCGTTCGAAAGCACCGAGAGGGTGGTCGAACGGGTAACTCGGACAAAGACAGGGATGGACGCAATGCCGATGGCTAACGTAGCAGTCAGCGTCGAAGCGCCGAAGGCGGCGACCAACGTGATGGCGGCGAGCAACGCCGGAAACGAGTAGAGAAGATCGGCGCCTCGCATAATAACCTCTCCGGTGACGCCTCGTTTGAACCCGGCGATGAGACCGGCCGGTACTCCAATGGCCAAGGCGATGATGACCGCGCCGAGGCTCGAAAGCAAGGTGAGCTGTGTTCCTTTCATCAATCGTGAGAGGACATCGCGGCCGTACTGGTCGGTGCCCAAGGGATGGGCAAGGCTCGGGCGCAAAAATTCTGCGCTGGTGTTCACGGCCAAGGGGCCATAGGGCGTCCACCAGATCGAGACGATAGCAACAAGGACGACTACGCCGATGATGACCGCGCCGATGGTTGCGCTTGGGCCAAGGGCACCAAGCCGAAGGCGATGCTTGTGTGGCTGTTCGATCACGACTCCTTCAGGAGTTGAGCTCAATTGGCGATCGTCACTCAAGATCGTAGCCCCATCCGCGGGTCTATGACCCGATACAGTATGTCGACGACGGTATTGACCACGAGCACCGTGCTCGCGACCAGCATGACGATGTCTTGAACCGTGATGAGATCGCGGTTCGCAACGCTAGAAAGCAGAAGACTCCCAAGACCTGGGAGCGTAAAGACTGCCTCGATGACCACGGCTCCGATGATCAGCCCGGAGAGTTCAAGACCAAACACCGTGAGGACCGGAATCGACGCGTTGCGCAAGCCATGGCGAACGAGCGCCTGGTTGGGCCGCAGGCCCTTGGCTCTGGCGGTACGCAGGTAATCGGCGCGCAGCACCTCGATGACCGAGGCTCGAATGTAGCGGGCCAAGATCGCTCCCTCGACGAGACCGAGGGCGATGGCCGGCAACACCAGCGACTCCAAGGCACCGGTCACGCTCGTTGACCAGGTGGTGAACCCGCTAGCGGGTAGTACCTTGAGATCGACGGCAAAGACGATGATGAAGAGAATGCCCAGCACAAAGTTCGGGACCGCGATGCCAATCTGTGCAAGACCAGAAAGGATGATCCCCGAACGCCGTGTGTGTTTCAGCGCACTCGTGATCCCAAGTGGTATCGCGATGACGAGACCAACGAGAAGGCCCGCCAACACAAGCGGCCCTGTCACTGCGAGGGCGGCTCCGATGACCGGTGCAATCGGTTGAGCTGATATGTAGGAGTTCCCGAGGTTGAAGGTGATAAGACCGTGGATCCAATGAAGATACTGATCGACTAATGGTCGGTTGAGCCCCAACTTCGCGGTGAGGGCAGCGACCGAACTTGGGGTCGCTTGTGTCCCCAGGATAACTTGGGCCGGCTTGCCGGGCAAGATGTTGAGGACCACAAACACCAGCATCGACGCCAACCAGAGCGTGACGATCAGCGTGAGAATGCGCCGAAGAAGGAATCGCCGGAGTTCATGGGGCTGACCCGACTGGCGTCGAACGGCGACCGACGGAGCGCTCAGGTCACCAACCTGCACGTTCGCTACCGATCACGTCTGCTCCGAAAGCCTGCGCCTCAATCGTACTCTGGCACAGCCGCGTCGCCATGGCATCAACTGAGATAGCCGAGCTGCTTTGCCGATGCTGGAATTGTCCCACCGATACCAACGTAGGACAGATTATAGGACTCGGTGTAGGCCGTCGTTGGGATTCCTACGATGTCCTTATCGATGACCGTGATGAATGGGGCTATGTAGAGCCAGTCGTTGACGGCATCGCCGGTGATCTGTTTCAGGACCTTGCGGTAGCCCGCGATCCACTGAGCCTTGGTGGGCGCAGCGTTTGCGGCGGAGAGTTCTGCAGCGACTTGCGGTGTCTTGGCATAGTGCCAGTAGTAACCGGTGGTGCCGTAGTTTGAGACGTCCCGGCCCTCCGCCTGATCGATGATCGTTGCCTGAAAATCGCCACCCTCAAAGACCTGTGAGATCCACAGTGGGAAGTCGATGGTTGACACGCTGACCTTGATGTTGATCGCGCCTAATTCGGAGACGATCAGTGGAGCGGCGAGCTTGGCGTAGAAATACGGTGGCAAGATCAGTTGAAGCGAGAACCCTTTAGAATAGCCCGCCTGGGCCATGAGCTGCTTTGCCTTCGTGACGTTGTAAGGGTATTCACTGGCAAGATCGATGTAGTACGGGTCTGCTGGCACACTGTCGGTCCCGTCGATCAGGCCGTAGCCGCCGGAGGCGGCATCCATGATCGCCTTGCGGTCGGTTGCATACAATATGGCTTGACGTACCAGTTTGTTGCGCAGCGGGCCATAGGCGTTGTTCAAGGTGAGCTGAACCTTGCCGTTGGTCAGGCTGGATACGACCTTGTACTTGGGGTTTGATTTAAACAGTGTCGCGTCCGACGGCGCAGAGAGGTTGTCGATCATGTTTACCTGACCACTTTCAAGCGCGGCATTCAGCGCGTCGGCGTTGGAGAAGTAGCGAAAAACGACGCCAGACACATGTGGTTTGTAACCCCAGTACTGATTGTTCCGCGCGAGGGTGACCGAGTAGTTCGAGACCTCTCCTGTGACCTTAAATGGCCCGGTCCCAACCGGATCGGTGGCCATGGTAGAGATGGTCGAAGGGTCGAGAATGACACCGTTGGAATAGGCGGCTAGGTCATAGAGCCAGTTCCAGCTCGGCGTCGTCAGCGTCACCTGGACCTGGTCAGCGCCAACTTGGCGCACCGAAGAGACGTCGAAGATCTTCCCGTACGGGTAGGTAGAGCCTGGCGCATAGACGCGCTTCATGCTAAAGACGACATCGGCAGGCGTGAGTGGGTTGCCGTTGGAAAATTTGACACCTTTGCGGATGGTAAAGGTGTAAACCTTGTTGGCATCGCTCACGGTGTAGGAGCTGGCGAGGACGGGAACGATTGAGCCGTTGGGTGCCAACTGAACCAGGTGTTGCAACACGTTGTAATCGATCACCTCATCAATAGCCTGTGAGGCGTTGGCGGTTGGGTTGAGCGTCGGGGGGAAAACGTTTGACGATCCGATGGTGAGCGTCTGGAGCGGCGTACTCTTCGCCGTTGATGAGGTTGTTGAACTCGATGATCCACAGGCCGAAAGCATCAGAGCTCCACTTGCTACTAAGACCGATGCCTTTGCGAGATGTCGAAGCGAACTAGCCATCTCTCCCCCTCTCATCCTCCATCTCACCGATTCTAACCATACCGAAGGATCACCGCGCAGCCTGCTATAACCGGGGCTTTTAGCTCGCTTAGCTCACGGGAATCCTTACATGAGCGTCGCCCGGTAGCGATCGTATGCAGCTCGCCCACCTACGCATCGTTGCGTCTGATCAAACGAACCATGCGATGACCGAAGCCGGTCATGGGGGCGTTGGATCCGAGGTAGCCTCCAGCGAGGCAACGAAGGTCGGCGATGGTGAGCTATCAGCCGTTGGGTGAGACGTGGCCGCCCTCGATGCTCGGGCAACGCTGGCCTGCGACAGATAACATCAGAAGCGATAGCGTAGGAGCTAAAGAAGGGAGCTTCGATGGAGGACTTAGGACGGTTATTTGATCTCACAGGACAACGGGCGCTCATCATCGGAGCAGCGAGTGGCATTGGCGCCGCCTCAGCACAGGGCTTGGCGGCCTTTGGGGCTCAAGTGTGGTGCGCAGACATTGACGATCAGGCGCTTGAGCGCAACCTTGCCGAGATCCCCGATGCCCGATTGCTTCACTTTGATGTAGCAGATCCTCATGCCTCGACGCGAGTTCTCGCCGAGGTTGGCACTCCAGATATCGTCGTCACGACGCCGGCGATCAACGTTCGCAAACGGTTGTCCGAGGTGACCGATGAGGAGTTTGATCGGGTGATCGAGATCAACCTGAAGGGTAATTTTCGTGTGATGCGCGACTTTGGGCGCGCAATGGCTCAGAACGGTGGAGGAAGCATTATCGCCTTCTCAAGCATTCGAGCCCAGGTCGTGGAGCCAGGGCAGGGTGTCTACGCGGCGACCAAGGCAGGCGTGCTACAGATGCTTCGTGTGTTGGCGGCAGAGCTCGGGCCACAAGGTGTTCGCGCAAATGCCATTGCTCCTGGAGTCGTGGAGACGCCACTGACCTCCCAGATCAAGAACAACCAGGCCTGGTACGAGGCCTATCGAAACAAGACCATGCTTGGTCGTTGGGCACAGCCCACGGAGATGGTAGGGGCGGTCGTGTTCCTCGCCTCGCAAGCCTCCTCCTATGTCACCGGCTCCTATTTGGTGGTCGATGGGGGCTGGCTCGCGGCTGATGGACGCTTTGACCCTCCAGCCTGACCCGTCACCAACTCACAAGGGCCGATCGACACACCACGGCTGGCCTTACTGACCATGGCGCGATATTGGCCATCGCAGAACCTGGCGCTACGAACTCTGGCTCAAATCTGCGTTGAGTAGCGTGTGCGCGGCTAGCAGGTAAACCTTGGCGGCTCTGATGATGTCATCAACCTCGACGTACTCGTCTGCTTGGTGAGCGATCCACTTGCCCCCTGGCCCATAGACCACGACGGGTAGGTGGGCATCTCGCACGAGAATGGTCCCATCGGTCGTACCAGGCACACCTCCGTAGGCCGGTTTGGTGCCATAAACCTCGGTGTGTGCGCCCACCACTGCCCGAACGAGCGGTGTCTCAGCATCGATCGACGTTGGCGGGCGATCATCGATTACCTCGATCTCCCCTCGGGCTCCAAGACTGGCGGCGATCGATTGCACCTGTCGATCGAAGGCCTCGATGAGTGCACGGTGGTCGAGCGCAGGGGTGGTCCGAATGTCGAAATCTGCTGTCGCCGTGGGCGGCGTCAGGTTGAGCTGGACCCGGGATCCCGCGGCCAAGACGGTTGGGGTGATCGAGATCGCCCCAAGCTGGGGATCACTCCCATATTCTTGCTGTAGCGCCTGCTCGGTTTCCTGGGCGAAGGCGAGGATGCTACCGATAGCGGCAATTGGATTGATACCCTTCGTTGGCATCGCTCCATGGGCGATGCGACCATGAAAACGAACCTCGAGCCGAATGGCGCCCTTTTGCGTGATACAGACTTCGCCGGCCTCAGGTTCACAAACAATCGCCCCAATGGCACCGTTGGCATAGCCCTTGGCTACGAAGTCCTTGACACCGAGCATCAACTCCTCCTCATCGACGAGGGCTGCAAGCGTGAGTGAGCCCGTGAGTTCCCCACTGAGTTCAAGGGCCCGTGCTGCGAAGAGCATGGCTCCAAGACCGCTCTTCATGTCGGCGGAGCCACGTCCTCGAAGCTGTCCGTCGACGATCTCACCGCCGTAAGGATCGAAGCTCCATAGATTTCCGTCGCCCTCCGAGACGACGTCAGTGTGACCCTCGAAGATGAGGTTGGGTCCCGGCCGCTCGCCGTGCAGTTCGATGATCACGTTCGGTCTTCCTGGTTGGACGTAGTCGACGATGGGATGCCAACCAAAGCTTTGCGCAAGTTCGATGACCGCTTGTGCCGCGGCCGCTTCGGTCGCCCTAACCATAGGGTCGTTGACGCTTCGAAGCTGCACGAGACGTTGGACAAAGTGGATCAGCCCGTCGGTGTCGAGGTGGGCAAGGAGTTTTTGTGGCTCAGATGGTTGCATAGTTCCCCCCGTGGTCTACTACCTTATCGCTTCCATGTCGGAGGTCTGTGGGTGACGCAGGTTCCAGCGGCGGAGACCGTGCTCGATGCCCCAGCCGTCGACGAATGGACCAACGAATCGCCCGATGGCCGCTGTCGGTGAGGCGATCGATCCAAAGTTTTCGGTTTTGTTTACGTCTTAGCTATGTCACAGCCTCTTGAGGGTTACCTGACAGATCAAGACTGAGCATGTGGATACCTTCAATGTCACGAACGTCGATAATGGTCAGCTAATGAATGAACGACAACGGTGGATGCAGCTTGACGGTGCGGCCAACGTTCGTGACCTCGGAGGTTATTCCACAGGACGAGGGGGAGTGGTCCAGTTAGGTCAGCTCTACCGGGGGGATTCGCCACATCGCTTGAGTGCAGCGGACCTTGATCAGCTCAGCCGCGTTGGAATCCGTACCCGTATCGACCTTCGACGTCACGACGAGGTCGAGCGCTTTGGCAGTGGTCCATTGAGTGGCCTGGCAGGGGTGACGATGCACGCTCCGTTGCGTGCGACATTGACCAGGGAGGGTAACGCTCAACGTTCACTCGAAGAGCTTTACCGTGCGTACCTGCTCGAGAGTGGTTACGAACTCGCGAGTTGCGTGCGCTTGCTGGCCGATCCTTGTCATCGACCTGCGCTCTTTCACTGCTATGCCGGCAAGGATCGCACCGGCGTTCTTGCGGCGCTGCTGCTATCGGTTCTTGGCGTGCCAAACGAGCTGATCGTCGCCGATTATGTGGCAACGGCCCGCGCGAGGGAACACTTTTGGGCGCTCGCCGAGGACGAGTTGCGCCAATCGGTGGCTCCCGGTGAGTCGTTCTCGGTTGACTCGCCTGCCCTGTCTGCCAACCCACAGACGATGGAGGGGCTTTTGGCCTGGATCGAGGTCGAGTACGGCTCAGCCGAGGCCTATCTGGTTGGTGTCGGGGTTGCACCGTCAATCCTCGATCGACTTCGAGATCAGCTGGTTGACGGGTGAGTACGGCACTATTGAGGACGCATGCAAGCGGTGGCGAAATCTAGTGGTCATTTGAGTGGAAAGAGTCAGGGAGAAACGGGACAGGAAGTAGCACCAAAGGGTGTCGAAATAGCGAGGGGATCGTGACGATCCTCAGGAGGAGAGCATGGCGGATCAATCGAAATCTGAGCAGGTAGTATCAACGATCTTTGCACCCGCAGACGAGGTTCAAGCGAACCGATTCCACGCGCGGATGATGTTCACGACTGGCATGGGAGTTTTTACCGATGGCTATAGCCTCTCGTCGATCGCCATTGTCTTGCCGCTCGTGCTGGCGAGCTTTGGCCGGCAGTCATTGACCGGATTACAGTCATCATTCCTGACTGGTTCTGCGCTCGCCGGTATGGCGCTTGGGGCCATTGTGTTTGGAATCTTGGGCAACCATGGTCGCAAGCGCTACTACGGGCTCGACGTCATCGTCATGGCGATCACCGCTCTGGCTCAGGCTTTCGTGCCCGGTGTTGCTTGGCTCATTGCGGTCCGCTTTCTCTTTGGTATCGGCGCAGGGGCTGACTATGTGCTGTCACCGACCATTATGGGAGAGCACGCCAACCGCAAGAGCCGTGGCAAGATGATGATCGTCGGTTTTGGAGTTTCGTGGATTACCGGAGCAATCGCGGCAGGTCTCATCTCGCTGGCGTGTCACGGACTTGGCTTCTCTGACGGAGCGACGTGGCGTATCGTGCTCGCAGCAGGCGCACTCCCCGCCCTCACCGTGATCTATCTTCGTCGTCGTCTCCCCGAGACGGCTCGCTTTATGGCTCGCGTGAAGGGAGATCCTGAGGCCACCCGCGCAGTGTTGCGAGAGGTCAATGCCGAGGAGGCCATCAAGGCTGATCTCAAAGGAGTCAGGCTGCTCGATGGCAACCGACTTGGGTTCTACTTCCGCCGAAACGCCCGCGCCATCCTCGTCTCTTGTCTGCTGTGGTTCATGTTCGATATCATCGGTTACTCGAGTGGACTCTATGGCCCGACGTTGATCGCAAAGAGCCTTGGCCTGAGCCCCGAGGTCTTTACCTTGATCAGCTACGGTGCCTTCTCCATTCCGTCGCTGTTGATCGCGGCGTGGCTGTCTGATCGTTGGGGCCGTCGTCCGATGACGGTGCGCTGGTCGCTGATCTCCGCCGTCGCCCTTGTCATCTTCGGGGCGTATCGAGGGTCGGTTGTCATCATGGCTCCCGCGATCGGGCTCGCCCTGTTGGGGTTGTTTAGCGTGACCAACGGGATCGCCAGTGCTGTCCCTACCAGCGGGATGAACGGAGTCGAGTTGGCACCAACCAAGATCCGAACCGTTGTCCAGGGCCTTACGGTTGCCAGTGGAAGAATCGGCGCCACCTTGACCGCCTTCGTCTTCCCTGCACTCTTTGCTCACTTTGGTGAGTCGGTGGCAATCTACGTGCTCGCAGGTGTCACGGTCGTTGCCGCTGGCGTGGCGCTGTTTATCCCAGAGGCCAGCCAGCGCACGCTTGAGCAAGCCAGTGACGAGGAGGTCGATCGGACGCTCGTGCGCTCCTAGGCGGCCGAATGAGATTCGAGCGAACGCGGTTATCGTCGCTGGGTCGTCTTTGACCCGATTGGTTGAGATGCGAGTGGGGTTCAAACCCCACTCGCATCTTTGGTCGGTTTTGACCCAACGTAGATCACCTCCACAGGAGGCGGGGCGCTTCGCAGCTGGTCTTTGGGTCGTACGCAGGCGTTGGGTCCATGGACAGCCTCGCGCTCAGCATGCTAACGTTGGCATAGGTGTCCACGCCAGACCAGGGACAGGTAACAGGATACGAGCAGAAAAGTCATGAAGGAGGACCTGTGGGCGAAGACGAATTTTGGCGCTACGACGCAACTGGACTGGCCGAGCTTATCACGTCGAAACAGGCGAGCGCCGTCGAGGTCGTTGACGCCGCGATTGCGCGCATCGAGCAGCTAAATCCCGTCGTGAATGCCGTGATCGCGGATCGGTTTGACCGTGCACATGACGAGGCCTTGCGAGGTTGTGCGGGTCCGTTTGCCGGTGTCCCGCTGCTGCTCAAGGATCTGGGAGCTGCCCAGGAGGGTGAGTCGTTTTGGTTGGGCTCGGCGGTGTTGCGCAAGGCTGACTACCGGGCTCGGGTGACGAGCTACTACGTGGAATCGCTCATCAACGCTGGATTTGTCGTCCTTGGCCGCACGAACGCCCCGGAGTTTGGCACCAACATCACGACAGAACCCGTCTCCACCGGAGTGACGCGTAACCCATGGGCGCTCGAGTACTCCTCGGGTGGGTCCTCGGGTGGCTCCGGGGCAGCGGTAGCGATTGGTATGGTGCCGGTGGCCCAAGGGAGTGACGGCGGTGGATCGATCCGATTCCCAGCGAGCTACTGTGGACTAGTGGGGCTCAAGCCCTCCCGTGGCCGAGTCTCAAAGGGTCCTCTCGCCGGTGATGGTTGGGCCGGATCGACGATCGATGGTGCGTTGACACGAACGATCCGGGACGCGGCAGGGGTACTCGATGTGATGTCTGGTTATCGATGTGGTGATCCGTACGCGGCACCGGCTTTCGCTCGTCCGCTCACCGAGGAGGTCGGGCGTGAGTTTGGATCGCTGCGTATCGGGGTGCTCGATCACCCGCTGCTTCAAGCTGCGACCGCCGATCCCGTGGTAACCCAGGCGGTGCGACGCATCGCGGATCTACTGAGTGAGTACGGTCATCAGGTGGTCGATGCCTGGCCTGCGGCGTTGGCGGAGGAGGAGTTTCAGACACGCTTTGTCGATGTTGTGAAGGGGTCGATTGCCCAGCAGTTGCGCTCGATCGAGCGCATGCTCGGTCGGGAGGTATCGCTCGATGAGATCGAGTCGGACAACCGTGTCTTCGTCGAACTCGGCCGAAAGCTGCCAGCCCATCGTTATATCGAGTCGGTCGACTGGCTCCAATCCTATGCCCGTAGGGTGGCCAGCTTCTTTGAGATCGACGGCTATGACCTGCTCATAACGCCGGTTGCGCCCCGCCTTCCTCCGCGTCTCGGTTATCTGAGCGATCCACGGCATGGTCTGGATCGACAGCTGGAGTTCCTGGGCTTCACCGGTCAGTTCAACGTATCTGGCCAACCGACGATTTCGTTGCCACTCGCCATGTCCGATCAGGAGCCGCGTCTGCCGATCGGCATCCAGTTGGTGGCTGCCTACGGCCGAGAGGATCTCTTGATCCGGGTGGGCTCGTGGTTTGAATCGGCTCTCGCGTGGGCGGATCGGTGGCCATCGCTTGCGCAGGAGGGCTGACATATGACGCGAATCGTACATGTCTCTGATCTTCATTTTGAGTTGGCACCGGAGCGCCTGCGACCAGGGGTAAAGCAGGTGCTGGATCGATCGGCGGCACTGCTGAGGGCCGCTGAACCGGATCTGTTGGTCGTGACTGGTGATCTCGCGAGTTACGGTTGCTTCGACCGCGACCAGCTCCATGGCGTTCGTCGGTGGTTGGATGGCCTCGGTCTCGAGTATCTGGTGGTGCCAGGCAACCATGACCTCTCGGCAAATCAGCGTCGCGGCACGGCCTATCCGATCATGGAGACCTATGAGCCAGTTGCTTGGGAAAGGACGAACTTTGCCCAAGCCTTTGGCCAGGGACCCATGGTCAAGCGGACGTTGGGTCCCGCTACCGTTCTTGGCATCGGATTGCGTGCTGGAGATCCGGATGCGAGCTTGGTCCAGCTGGCTAGCGAACTCGACGCCTTGCGTGGCCCGGCGTTGGTCCTTGGGCATTACCCGTTGTGTGTCACCAAGGATCAGGGAGTACTGGCGAGCTTTGGCTATCAGGGGTACATCGAGGGAGAGCGGGATCGGTTGCTGGCGATGTTGCAGGGCCAACCGTTGGTCCGGGGCTATCTCTGTGGCCACGTACATGCCCAGACGGTGACTGCTCTTGGTGAGGATCTCTATCAATTCAGTGCCGGAAGTCTTGGCCTTGGAGCGAGCGCCGGTTGGATCATCGATCTCACCGCCGAGCGACTCGAGGTTCGTTCGATTCGCGGTGCTGGCCCGGAGCGATTCTGGCCCGATGACCTCTGTGGTGGACTGGATCCGCTGGACTACCACCTGTGGTGTGATGCTGAACCGATGGTGCTGTCGCTCGCTCACTAGCCTCTGGGGACGATTCGACGAGCCGCGTGTCAGCCGATTGGCTGACCTAGTAAGAGATGCGCGGGACATGCATCAAGAAAAGTAGTTATCAAGGAAAATGGGTGTCGTCCTCGAGATCTGTTTGTGGCTGCCTATCGTCGCTGTGGTGCTTGGCCGCGAAGCCTTTGCCCTATTGTGGCGGCGGACCGTCGGCTATCGAGTTTGGATGTCCTATGGCATGAATAGTCAGAAGGATTGGGCTAGAGGGGTGCGCGAGCTGCGTCATAAGGATGCTCCGATCTCCACACTGGAATCGATACCGAACGCATTTCTCCTGTCGTATGGCACCCGTCTACGCGTGTTGGGTGTCGTGAAGACCGTTGTCAACACGGTGGTGGTTGCGTCCTCGTTGTTGATGGCGGGTGCCATTATTGTGATCAACGTTGTGGGTCTCGCCGTGCTGGTCGGTCAGATCGTCAACGCTGTGTATCGGCACCGGATGCAGGTGGCGCTGGAATCGGCTATCGCGAGTCGCTAGCACGAAGCGATGCTATGTTCGTTCGACGCAAATGTATGGCGATCGCACGTGGGCGGCGGCCGCCCGCTGGTTGGCGCCCACCCTCCATGGAGTGCGGCGCTGTGACGCGCAGATCCGATCAAAATTGTGGGTATGGCAACGCGAGTCGAGGTAGTGTCAACGGGATCGAGCCCAACTGCGGATCGGAGTTGGTGGTGTTCCTTCGTTTGCCAGTGTTTGTCCTTTACTCACGAGCCCTGTGAAACTTCTCCCATCAATCATCTCGTGGTCGGCTCTATTGGCTGATTTTCGTGCCGCAAAGTGAAAGCATGAGAGGAAGCCGAGGCGTGTCAGCGGGTGGGTAATAGATGCCGCCATCGTATGTTCGTTCGACGTTGTCGGCCAGGGCAAAGCGAGTAAAGGGAAATTCGTGGAACCAGTCCAAGCGCAGTCCCGCTTTGGCGACCGCTGAGATGATGTCTCCTACGGTGTGTTGCCACTGGGCCGTGGTGTTCCATCTGGTCTCGACGTTGGGAACGGCAGAGCTGCCTTGTGGCTCGTGTTCGATCACCGGCTCGCTGGCGAAGTAGTCAGTCACGATCGACCAGTTCTCGGCGTCGAGTGTCCAGGCGATCGGGTGGAATTCGACGAGGTAGAGTCGGCCGTCTGGATTGAGCAGTTGTGTCACCACCTCGGCCCACCGGTCGATGTCGTGGAGCCATGTGAGCGCACCTTTGCCGGTATCGACGATATCATAGGTCTCGCCGAGTGCCGAGACGGCATCGTAGACATGGGCCCTGACCCACCTCGACGCTATTGCACAGGCGTTGGCAATCTGGGTGGCCTCATCGATTGCGGACTGCGAGAAGTCCAGGCCGGTAACGTGAAGACCGCGACGGGCCCAAGCAATCGTATCCGTTCCAATGTGGCACTGGAGATGGACGAGGGAGTGGGCCTGACCGATCTCGAACTCAGTGACCTCAAAATCGTCAAGCAAGGAGACACCGTTCTTGAGTTCGTCAATCTGGTAGAACGGGGCCCTGGCGTGCAATGGTGCGCGCTCATTCCACCAACGCTGGTTCGCCTTCACGTTGTCGTGTCAATCCATAGATCTCACGCTCATGGGTGCACCTAACCTGCCATGTCAAGGTGCGCCTTCTCGCCGATGACGAGCCAACAGTCTGTTCATGGTGCGCTCGGAAGGTTTTCGCGAGTTGTTCTCATTGCGCACTAACGCAATTGGCTTTCGTGGTGAGAGAGCACCTCATCGGCTTCAGGAGCACCAGCGTGGAGCCAATCCTGAGGAACATGCGTTCGCTACGGTACGAGGACTCGTTGGCACCCACCCAGTGGCCGTCGGGGTCGATCAGTCTGGCTCTGAGGCGTTGGGGTCGATCGCCCTCGATGACGAGCCAACCTTGGCCCCGACTCCAATCGTGGCGTTGCTGCCAACCTGTGTGATGATCTTGACGTACCGTTATCTCGGACTGGACACCTGTGACTAGGCCTGCAGGTGTGCTCGCTTCGAAGGTTGATGCGTAACCATGGGTCTGCCTCAAAGCGATGATCCTTGATTGGCACCCTTTCGTATTGACCATCTCTTTGTTAAGCCCAGCGAACGTGAGCGCATCCTTGGTCATTGCGAGGCTCAAGGACTTGAGTTTGGGCTCAGCGGTGCCTGGTGGCTTGGGCCATGCCACCGTGTGGTGCCATTGACGTCAGGCTGAGATCGCAAGGTTGCCGGGTGCTCTCGAGCTGAGGTCCTTTGTGTCACTGCCGGTACCGCGGGCGTCGCGAGGACCTCGGCGGCTATGTCGGACATTGTGTGCGCCCCATCGAAGGAGATTGGCTGCACCAACGATGAAGCCATTGCCTCCTCGAGGAGCTATGCCAGTGCGCGACCCACCTTTGCCCAACGCCATAGAGCAACGGACAGCTGCCATGAACTTCGGGTCCAGATTGGGTGGAGTTGCGCAGATATGCGTCTCGTTCACCGGACTCTAGTTTTTTCTTACGAACGGTGTCACCACCCAAGAGGGACGAGTCGATCCGTTGCTACGGTAACGCAATGAGCGTTAGCTGTTGTCTGCCTCTGGGTTTTGGTTCAATCCAAACGCCAGGGCGTTGGTGATTTTGGCCACCTGGGTGTCGGCATGTCGGGCCATTGATCGAACTTTGGTAACGGTGTCGTGTTCGAGCCTGGTACGCAGCCAACGAGGTGTAGCTGGATTGGCGGCAACGAAGAGGCGCACCCATGGTTCAGGATCGTCGCTCAGCTTTGTCAGGGCTTCGATCGGCGCGTCTGGTCGCTTGGCGATCGAGCGGCGAATCTCCCATCGCTCGTCATTGGCGAGAGATAGTTGGGTTGCGGCACCGCACTGTGGGTGCTCAGCCGCGGCGTCACGTACGCCGAAGTCAGTGTCATGGGCCAAGATGTCGATACACTCTGCTGCTGCATTTGGGTTCTCGGCGAGGGCGCGACGAACCCATGGGTTTTCATCTTGGACTAGCGATCGCTGTAGGGGTAGCGGACAGGTCGGACGTGCCGCCAACCCGGCACGAACTTCCCACCACCAATCATCCTTGAGATGGTTCAGCAGGTTTATTGAGGATCGCGGATCGTGCACGGTGAGCAATCGGCTGTTGGGATCGGGGGAGTTCGCAAGCTGTTCGAGCGCGAGGTTGATGACGGCTACCTCAACAGTAGGCGCCGTGAGTAGCGATTCGAGCGCGTGATCGAAGGCTCGGCGCAGGCGAGATCGACGATAGAGGACGCAACTGGCCAGACCTTGTGTGTGACGTTCGCACTCGATGATGACCGCAATGTTGTCGACGATGCTTGTGGCCCGCAGTTGGCATCCCTTGATTGTGATCGGCTGGCCCTGTGCGAGCTGGTTGAGATGCGTTTTGGTCGTCGCCATCAGGTCTCGCGCCACATACCGAGCTTGTCGATCGTGTCGACGGAGCCGGCGTCGATCACGGTACCAAGCTGATGGCCAGCCTTGCTGGATGGTCCACGATCGCCTCCCAGCTTGATATAGGTCCAGATGACTGCCCCAATGAGGACGATGAGCCAAAAGATGGCCGCCCATGCCAGCGGGAAGACCAGCGGTACAACGGTTTCGTAGAGGACAACCCAGAACAGTCCTACGGCGATGACGGGGAGCACCAGGTGAAAGGTCAGTTGTGTGAGGCGGTGTTCGCGATACGAGATCCGCATCAATGACAGGTTCATGAGCGTGTGCGCGGTGACGAGGCCAAAGAGCACCGCCGTGGTGAGCACGTCAAATGCCTGCGCCGGTCCGAGCCATAGGCCGAAGATCAGGCCAATGATGATCGCAGTGACGCCGACGAAGGTGACACTTGCGGCCGGTGCCCTCCTACCGTTGACGGTCGCGAAACTCGTCTGTAATAGCTTATCGCGACTGACGGCGTAGAGTACTCGGGCGGTGCTGGTCATGAGGGCGAGGTCATCCATCAGTGCACTGTTGACGGCTAACACGACGAGTGCGACGGCTCCGATTGGCCCAAGGTAGTGGAGAAACACCTGTACTCCTGGTGCAGCTGCCTTGGAGAAGAGCGCCATTCGAGTCTGTCCCCAGCCCACGGTGAGCGCATAGGCGGAGATCGTGAGGGCCACGCCCACGAGGCTAAGCGAGAGGATCGCCGCTTTGCCGATGAGTCGACCCTGTTGGGTCCGGACCCCCTTTGCCTCTTCGCCAAGCGGAGCATGACTGCCAACACCGATGAAGCTTGTGATAGCAAAGATCATCCCGAGGGAGACGCCTTTGATGCCCACAGTGGCGAAGGTAAACGGGTGCAGCGGTGCCACGGGGTGGGCTTTGGAGATAATGATGATCGAGGAGACGATGAGAAAGGCGATCTCTAGTGAACTCGTGAACAGCATTGACCTGACGGTTGGGCGAATGCCAAGGACCGAGAGGAGCCAGGGGACGCCGATGAAGACCAACATCATCGGTATCCAGAACCAGCTAGGAAGATTGATACCGAGATACGATCGTGCTAGTCCTGGCAGGAAGACACCTGCAACGTAGACCGGGACTCCGGCGACGCTGATGAGCTGATAAAACACCACCATGATGGCGGTGACGAGGGCTGGTTTGGCTCCAAGGCCAGCCGACACATAGCTGTAGTAGCCGCCGGCGGATCCGCGGTGCTTTGAGAGATGGTAGAGAGTGTTCACCTCTATGAACATCAAGATGAAGGCGAAGAGGTACGAAAGTGGCAGCGCCACTAGTGCGAAGGCGGCCCCGGCGGTCATGAAGGCGACGACATCGCAGGTAGGGGCCATGCCGGCGATGCTCTGGCTCACCAGGCCCCAGACGGAGACGATGCCGGGATGCAGTCCATTTTGCGGTGACGGTGGGGCATCTGAAGCTGAGCCTGCATACGACGAGTTATCTGACGTGGCCATTGCAGCCCCTCTCCCTCTCTCATCTACCTAGAAGTTTTTTCTATTGACGATTGTAGCACCGATGTTGCTGCGTGCATTCCATCGTTGAAAGAAATATTTTCTCTTGCGCTCACCCTCGTGTGGCGCCTTACTGACTGTGGGCCTTCCGGCGTCAGGGTGATGGCCAGCACAGGGGCCGTGGCCGTCCGCCCGGACGAGCCCGTGGGCTACCGCCTTTGAGGCCTGGATCTGTATACGTTTGATCCTTGTTGTCCGAGCCGATGCCTAACGTTAGGCACGTCAGTAGATGCCAGCCGGCCAGGGAGGAACGATGGTGCGATGGAGCCAAGTCAGGAGGGAGCCGGTCAGGCGAACGGGGAGCACCGGTCTGTGGAGTCGTCTTGTGGTGGTCGCGTGCGCCCTGGTGCTGGCGGGCTGTCATGTTGGCTCGAGGGTCTCGATGGGCTCAGCTTCGGGTTCGATCACGAAGCAGAGCGCCGCTGCTCGACCAGCACAGGCGTCACGCCCCGCCGGCGTAGGCGCTTCGGGTACGCGAGCACATGCCGACGTACCGGCGGGAAAGCGCAATTCGCATCGACGCACTGGTGTCGTCACGAACTCGTCCGGCACTGGGGCTACGCAACTGTTGACCGAGCCCCAAGCGGGTATCGCTCCGTGGTCCGAAGCGATTGCAGATGCCCGCGCGACGATCGATGTCAATGCCTACCTGCTAACCAGCAACCAGATCATCGACGGATTGCGTGCCGCCGCAGCGCGAGGTGTGCGTGTTGACATTATTCTTGCCGGGAATCCTTACCATGACCGATCGGCCCCCCGTGCTACGATGCAAGCGTTCGCCGGTAGTCGCGTGCAGTTGCGACTCGCCCCCTCCCGCTTTGAGCACGATTTCAGCTTCGACCATGCCAAGTATCTCATCATCGATGAAGGTCTTCCCGATCAAGTGGCTATTCTCGGCTCTGCGAACGACACGGCTAGCGCATTCGATGGCCACAATCTTGAGGATGCCATCGAAACCACCGCGCCGAGAACGGTTCGCGCGCTCACGGAGGTCTTTGACGCTGATTGGACAGGTAGGCAGGTCGGTTCGGGTCCCAGAGCGCAGCTGGTGCTCTCGCCAGGATCGGGACCGACGATCGTATCACTGCTGAGACAACGAGGCCCCGTTGCGGTGATGGCCGAGGAGCTTGGCGATGCCCCCTCGTGTTATCAGGCACTCGCGGCCCATGGGTCAAGGGCCCGGCTCCTTGTCCCGAGCGATCCATCGAGCGAGGCTCGCAGGTATCTGCGCCAGCTCGTGCGAGCCGGCGTCGAGGTGCGTATGCTCGCACAACCTTATGTGCACGCCAAGCTCATTGTTACCGCATCGGCGGTCTTGATCGGATCACAAAACCTCTCAGACGTCTCCTTGAATGACAACCGGGAGGTTGGACTGATCGCGTCCAGTCGGGCCCTTCACCATCAGGTGTTAGCCTGGTTCAACGCGTTCTGGGTCCGGGCGGTTGCTTGGCGTGGTTCGACGGCTTCAACACCACTGCAGGGCTCATCGGCACCGTAACGGAGTCATCGACTCCAAAAATCGGTGAAGCAAACGTCGGCCAACCGAGTCCAGCGGCCTGAGCAGGTAATCCATATCCCGTTGATGCTCCTACCGAAAAGGAGTTATGCAGCGTTGGTGCTCGCCGATCCCGATGTCGAGCAACACGTACTTCGGCCAACCCGAAGCTGTCTGGATCTCTGCACTCGCCAAGTTTACCACAAAGGTGGAGTGGTCAGCTGCGTTGGTCGAGCCGCTTGAGACAGGTGATTGTAGACCAGCTGGGATGCTCGTTCCTGAGAACAATTTGGGACTTTTGGCCCTATGTTAGGTATGCCTCAGCTCCCATAGGCTAGTGAGAAGAGTGAATGGAGCAAGCAAATGGAGCCAATTCTCGGGTCAGTCACCCTTACGTTGTCGCGATGGCAATTTGCGACAACTATTATCTTTCACTTTTTCTTCGTTCCGCTCACCATCGGTCTCGGTTTTATCGTCGCAGTTCTCCAAACTGCCGTCTATAGGACACATGACGAGCGATACGAACATCTTCTTCGGTTCTTTGGCAAGCTTTTTTTGATCAACTTTGCTATCGGCGTCGTTACCGGCATCGTGCAGGAGTTCCAGTTCGGCATGAACTGGGCACAGTACTCGGCCTTCGTCGGTAACATCTTTGGCCCCCCGTTAGCGATAGAGGGTCTTCTCGCATTCTTCATGGAGTCGACGTTCCTTGGGATCTGGATCTTTGGCAAGGGGAAGGTGTCGGACAGGATTCACCTGCTGTCAATTTGGATGGTGGTGCTCGGGAGCTCGCTCTCGGCGGCCTTTATTCTGGTTGCTAACAGCTGGATGCAGCATCCGGTTGGCTACAAGATCGATCACGCCACGCACCAGGCGGTGATGACGAACTTCTTGGCCATCTTTACCAATGAACTTTTCTTGACCACGCTGGCGCACGTGCTCTTAGCCTCGCTCATCACTGGCTCAGCGGTTGCTCTCGGGATTGCGTTCTATCAGATGAAGCGAGAGGGGTCCAAGAGGGTATTTGCCCTGGGCGCACGGATAGCGCTGGTTGTCTTTTTCGTAGCCTCGATCGCGATGGCCCTGGATGGATCGGCACAAGGTGTGGTGACCGTGAAGGACCAGCCGATGAAGATGGCCGCGGCAGAGGCACTTTACAACACCAAAAGTGGTGCCCCAGAGTCCTTGCTTACCATCGGGAACCTCAAGGATCAGGTTCTCTTCCAGATCACGCTTCCTCACGTGCTTTCGTTGCTCGCCACCAACTCCTGGAATGGCAAGGTCCAGGGCATCAATCAGCTCCAGAAGGCTGATGTCAAGAAGTATGGGCCTGGCAACTATGTGCCTACCGTTTGGCTTGAGTATTGGAACTTCCGTATAATGGCAGGCCTTGGCGCGGTAATCATCGCGATTGCTGTCTGGGGCATGTGGCTACTCTGGCGCAAACGGCTCGACTCCTCAAAGTGGTTTCGGCGCGTGGCGATCTATGCGATCCCGTTGCCATTCATCGCTAACACCACCGGTTGGATCTTCACCGAGACGGGACGCCAGCCGTGGATCGTCTATGGCGTGCTTCGCACTTCGCAAGGGGTCACCCGTAACCTTTCGCCCTGGGATGTTGGCATCACCTTCGTAGGATTCATTGCGCTCTATGTTGTCCTGGGCGCCGTCGATCTGGCCATGATGTTGCACTACTCGAGGAAGGACCTTGCCACCATCAACGGCGAGCTTCCTCCGCCAGATGGGTCCTCGGGTCAAGAGATCGATTCATTGGTGTACTAGGAGAGGATGTCAACGATGCATGTCACTGGCTTGCAGCTGTTTTGGTTTGTCCTGATCGGGGTGCTCTGGTCTGGGTACTTCTTTCTTGAAGGGTTCGACTTCGGTGTCGGGATGCTTCTGCCGGTGATCGCAAAGAGCGATCTCGAGCGCCGTGGTCTCATCAACGCCATCGGACCCATCTGGGACGGCAACGAAGTATGGCTTATCGTCGCTGGCGGAGCGACGTTCGCTGCCTTTCCCCTTTGGTATTCGACGATGTTCTCAGCGTTCTACCTTGCTCTCTTTGTCGTACTCGTCGCGCTGATCGTACGTGGCATGTCCTTTGAGTTCCGCGGACTACGCACCAGTACCCGGTGGCGAAGCAATTGGGATCGGGTCAACTTCAGCGGATCGTTGCTCGCCTCGCTGATTTGGGGAGTCGCCTTCGCCGATCTTCTCAAAGGTATTCCGCTCAATGCGCACCATGTGTTCACCGGCAATCTGTTGAACCTACTGCAGCCGTATGCACTACTGGGTGGCCTCACGATGGTCGCACTTTTTGTGCTCCACGGGTCGACCTTTCTCAGCCTCAAGACGACAGGTGAGCTCCACGAGAAGGCGGTCGGGGCTGCCCGCCGTGTTGCGCCGATAGCCACGCTGGTCCTGCTCGCCTTCTTAACGTGGACCTATTTTGTTGCTCGTTCGCATGGTAACAGCGGTGCGGTTCCGGGCTTCATCCCGGTTACAGCATTCCTCCTGATTGCAGCGGTGTCATGGCTGGTACGTGAGCACCTCAACGGGTGGGCTTTTGTCTTCACCGGTGTCGCTATCTTGGCACTCACCGTCACCATCTTCATGACTCTTTACCCGAATGTGATCACCTCGTCAACGGCCTTCTCGGATTCATTGAGCATTACCACGGCGGCCTCTCAGCGTTACACCCTCAACATCATGACTGTTATTGCTGCCATCTTTACCCCGTTTGTGCTGCTCTATCAGGGTTGGACCTATTGGATCTTCCGGAAGCGGATCACGCTTCCACCAACCGGAGCCAAGGTTGAGGCATGAGCGCCTTCGTCGTTTACCAGGCTGAACCAGGGCGCTGAGCGATCGCGGAGAGTGGGTGTCTGCCTTGGTCCTGAAGTTGGCAAAATCGAAGACAGTTGATCCTGGCTCGCCGCGAGCGCTCTTGGCTGGCGTTGTTGACGGCAGGGGAGCGCGGTTCCTTGTGGTGTTGATTGTGGTTGCCCAATTGATCGCGCTCGTTGGACTGATCGTCGCGGCGTTGATGATCGGGAGAATGCTCCAGGATGTGGTGACCGAGCATCGCTATGGGGATATCTGGCGACTCGCGTTGGTCTTTGGCGTCGCCTTCGGCGGACGTTTGGCGATGCTGCGGGTGATCGACTACATCGCAGTCCGTCTTGGAGTTGACTATGCCGAGCGAACGATTAGCCAAGTAACCGAACGGGCGACACGGGCCCCGCTTGGGGGAACCGAGTTGGGGTATCTCGTGACCGATGGGGTCGCCACGCTGATCCCCTATGCCGCGCGCTTTCTGCCCGAGGTCATTGGTGCCGCCATCGCTACCCCGGTACTCATCCTCTTCACCCTGCTTGAATCACCAATGGCCTTCATCGAGGTGGTTGTTGGGCTGATGGTCTTGCCGGTGATCATGATCGTCGTCGGCAAGAGTACGAAGGATCGGGCAGACCTTCAGCTCGGTGCGACGGTCCGACTGAATGCCTTATACCTGGATATTTTGAGCGGAATGGTGACCCTGAAGGCCTTCAACAAGGCTCACCTGCAGGAGCATGCCATTGCCAACGCTGCTCAGGAGTTGCGTAAGCGAACGATGGGCGTGTTGAGTATAGCCTTCATCTCCGGGGTAAGCCTTGACACACTGGTCGCGATCATCGTCGCCTTGGTGGCGGTTTCGATCGGTATTCGCCTCAACGATGCCTCGATGACGTTGGCGACCGGTGCGGCAGTGCTGTTTGTGATTCCTGAGATCTTTCGACCTGTTCGGGCTGCGGCGCTGCAGTTTCATGCCACCCAAGACGCGGCTGCAGTGCATCGGAGGATCGCGCATCTCGTGGATGGCCATGACGAACCAGAATGCATCATGGCGAGCATGACTCCCTCGATTGTCTCCACCACGCTGACCCGTCAGGCACCCCAGACGGTTGGTGCGTCAAATCATGATGACCGTGGACTTGCGCTTGAGCTCGAGGACTTTGGAGTATTGATTCCCAATGGCCAACGCAGCGCCGGGGTGAACCTCGCTGCGGCCTGGGGAGATCTCATCGTCGTTCATGGTGCGAGCGGGGTTGGCAAAACCTCGTGGCTGCTTGGCCTTGGGGGTCTGTTGCCAACGGTTGGAAGGCTCAAGCTCCAGCCTCGACGTAGCGACACGAGCGGAGTTGGATTTGAGGATTTGGGCGTTCATGCTGGCCAATGGCGTTCGGCGTTGCCCCGTGAGCTGGTTGCCTTCCTCCCGGCGAACCCTGGCTTTGTCGAGGCAAGCGTCTATGACAATCTCATCCTGTTGAATCCATCGGCCAACCGGAGCCAGGTGCGTGATGTCCTCGCGATGGTAGGTGCTGACGGATTCGAAGATCGTCTCGATCAGCGGGTGCTAGCCAACGGTGTGAACCTAAGCGCTGGCGAGCGTCAACGCCTCGGCGTCGCAAGGGTGCTCTTGATGCGCAGACCTATCCTGCTTCTTGACGAGCCAACGGCTCATCTGAATTCAGCCATGGAGCGCAAGCTCCTCGATTCGCTGTTAGCCGTGAGTGCATCTCGGCTGCTGGTGATCGCATCACACTCGGATCGCATCCAGTCCGAGGCCAGCTGGCTGCTCAAGCTCGGGGAGACGAGATGAAGTTATCGGCCATCGTATTCGAGCGCTACCACGCGCGGCGTGCGCAGGTGTGGGGTTATCTCGGTGTTGGATTTATGGCCTACCTTTCGCCAGCGCTGCTCTTTGCGCTTTCGGCCTATCTGATATCCAAGGCCTCCCTGAGGCCAGGAATCTTGACCCTCGGTGTGGCGATCGGAGCGGTCCGATTCTTTGCGCTCGCACGGGGGGCGAGTCAGTACGGCGAACGGATGCTTGGTCATTCGTTGACCTTGGATGTGGCCGCCAAGGTGCGGACGTTACTCTTTGAACGCTTGGCGCTGGTGGTCCCGTATCGCGTGAGGCCTGGAGTCTTTGGGGAGGTCCTCGCGTCGCTGAACGGGGACATGAATCAGCTCGAGGAGTTGGCTGCCCGGCTTGTCGGTCCAATCCTTGGCGTTGGCCTTGCAGCGTTGACCGCGGTCGTGGTCGTCGGTCTCGTGTCGGTTGACTTTCTGGTAGCGCTGCTACCGACCCTCGTTGTTATCGGGGTGGTGGTCCCCCTGTTAGCCTATCGCTGGGCGCGCGGCCAAGCGCGTGAAAGCCCTCAGTTGCGTGCCCAAACGTATGACGACGCGGTAGCCGCAGCCGCTACGTTCGAGTCGCGCTACTTCCTCGGTGGCGATGACTCGTTGCTAGGACATCTGGCAGCCAAGGCACAGCGCCTGGTTCGTCCAGCTCGGCGTCAAGCTGGCATCGGAGCCTGGCTCGGGCTCATCAATGCTGGGGTTGAGGCCGCAGCATTGACGGCGACACTGTTGATCGGTGCGGATCTTATTCGCGCACACCGGCTTGGCAATGTGGAACTCGCGGTGATCCCTTTTTTGCTGCTCGCGATTCTCGAGGGCCTGACCTCCATTGGGCTCGAGGCGGCGAAAGCTGGATCTGGGACACCGGCGATCGAGCGCCTCGAAGGCACCCTTACCCTGGAGGGGCGGGATTCCAGAACCCTCGACGGTGCGTTACCCGAGGCAACCCCAGTTCCTATCGACTTCGATCAGGTGTCGTTCACCTATCCGGATGCGACACGCCCAGTCATCGACGTCCTCAGTCTTCATATCGATGCTGGAGAACGGCTGTTGGTCGTGGGGCCAACGGGCTCGGGCAAGTCGACCCTGGCAGCACTCATCATGGGCGCTTGGACACCATCGGATGGCGTGCTACGCCTCGGTGGCATACCGAGCACCGAGTTGAGCGAGGAAGCTATTGCGCACGCGGTCGCCTATCTTTCATCAGAGCCGTATGTCTTTGCTGCCCCATTGGCGGCCAATCTCAGGCTGGCTCAGTCGACCGCCAGTGACGCAGCGCTCATCGATGCGCTCGATCGCGTCGGTCTCGGCCCTTGGTTTCGGGGACTCCCAGAGGGTCTCGCGACACCAGTGGGCGCGTCCAACAGGAAGGTTTCGCAAGGGGAGGCTCAGCGCTTGGCACTGGCTCGACTCCTGGTGCTCAACCCTCGTAACGTGGTGTTAGACGAACCCACGGCAGGACTCGATGGCGAGAATGAGCAGATGGTCGTCGAGATTCTCAATGAACAGTTTGCGGGAGCCACGATTGTCGCCATCACGCACTCAGAGGCCTTCATGGAGACATTCCGGTCCGATAAAATCCTTGACTTCGCCAATGAATGGACATCCAAGGATGGGCCTATGATGGCTTCGTCTGTACGTGGAGCCAACAAACAGGCGGGCTGATTTTGGTTGGTTCTGGCGGTACTGATCTCGGTGTCGGTTCGTAGGGACTAGAGCCGCCCTTGGTCCTTTGTCAACCGTGGGCCCTGCGTGATCGGGTAGAACAAGCTTTGCGTCCTACTGATTCGGACATTGACACCGGCCTCAGCCGACTTGATGAGCGCCATGCCGGCGATGCCTCCATGATCACGTCATCGAGCGAGCAAAAACAAAACTTTGGTTATGCCCATCCAATCTTCAATTGGGCTCCGAATCCTCTCCATCAACAGCGTTCGCTGTGTGAAGAATGGAGGCCATATGACCGAAGTAAGTCGTCGTTCCTTTCTGATTCGATCGTCAGCCACGCTGGCAGCGGCCGGTGCGGTTGCCGCAATCCCCGCCGGTGCGGTGAGACTGGCCGATTCGAAAGAGAAGACCAATGAAGCACTTACCCCCGAAGAGGCAAGCGCCCTCTCATCGCTGGTGGTACACGTTGCGAATCCCGCCACCGGCGAGTTGTCGGTCATGGTGGGAACCGAAGAGGTCCATATCACCGATCACCGACTTGTTGCACGACTTGCGTCCATGGTTCGCACCACTCGCTAAATCGTAGCACTTATTTCATTGTCAAGACTCGTACGCCAACTGTGATCAGCGCACGGCTTTGCTGTGCACCAGGAAAGGAACATTGTTATGTCATCACACCGGGAAGCACCCGCCATATCGAAGGATCCGGTAGCCGACTCCACCGATCTCTACGCATTTCGGTCGCCTGATAATCCAGACACCGTCACGATTATCGCCAACTACCTGCCGCTGCAACTTCCAGCTGGTGGACCAAACTTTTATGAGTTTGGCGACGATGTACTCTATGAGATTCACATCGCGAACAACCAAGAGCCATTGTCGAATATTACCTACCAGTTCCAGTTCCAGACCGAGTTGACCGACCCCAACACCTTCTTATACAACACCGGGCAGATTACGTCGTTGGACTCTCCAAACTGGAACCGTCGCCAGTTCTACTCGGCGGTTCGTATTGATCAGCATGGCTATCACGAACTTGCCAATCACGCTCCATGCCCGCCTTCAAATGTCGGTCCACGTTCGATTCCCCACTACACGCCGCTCGCAGACGCGGCGGTCGTAACCACCAGTGATGGCGAGAAGATCTTTGCTGGCCAGCGAGCGGAGGGCTTCTATGTCGATCTCGGTTCGATCTTTGATCTTGGGGATCTCCGACCGTTCTCGCCTGATCAGCTCATTCCTGGTCCAGCATCGGCTGGGGTCAACGCAACCGCTGGTCTTAACGTTGCCTCGATTGCGATTCAGGTTCCCATTTCGTTGCTGACCAACAATGGCTCGATGCCAACGTCGGTGACTGATCCCTCTGCAGTCCTTGGTATCTGGACCTCGGCTAACCGTCAGAAGGTCCGTGTCTATAACCCGCAGTTTCAAGGCACTGACTCCGATGTTGGCCCCTTCGTGCAGATCTCGAGGCTCGGTAACCCGCTGTTCAACGAGGTGATCGTTCCTATTGGCAAGAAGGATCTGTGGAACACTCTTCCACCGTTTGCTGATCGGGAGTTCCTCTCCTATGTTCAGCATCCCGAGCTGGGGTCGCTGTTGCCGGTGCTGTATCCGGGCGTCTTCCCCAACCTGGCTAAATATACGTCGGCACGAGCGGATCTGACAGCCATTTTGTTGACTGGAATTCCAACCGGCGTGGTCGATGGCCTCATGACCTATACCGGCCCTTGGTATTCAGACATGTTGCGGCTGAACGTGGCGATCCCACCTTCGAGCTCTCCCTCGATTCTCGGTGTCCTCGGTGGCGACTTGGCTGGGTATCCGAACGGTCGGCGAGTCTATGATGACGTGGTCTCGATTGAGCTGCGAGCGATCGCTGGCGCTACCATCCCGCTGGTGGATAAGAGCTACAAGCCTGACGCAGCGGCCGGTGCGATCTATGACGTCATCAATCCCAACACCACCACCGCAAGTCAACTCGGCCCAATTGGGGAGACATACTTGAGTAGTTTCCCGTACTTGGGTATCCCTTGGGATGGGTTCTCGAATCCGTCGACGACGCCGAAACCAAGTCTGGTCAACCCGTGACCGAGCCCTTATCTGTCCCTCCCCTGACACTCCTTGGGCATCGCACGATGCCCAAGGAGCACGTCGCGGCGACCACCGGAGCGGTCGCGATCGATATTGATGAGACCACTGGAGCCCTCATCGTGCTCGGTGGTGCAGAGCATGTCGGTCGAGAGTGCTTTGTACGGGGTTCCGAGGGTTTTCACAAGCACGTGTGGTTTCTCGATCGGGTTATGGCCAGTGGCCACCGAGTCGCTGCTGTCTTTGCGAGCCTCGACCCTGGGACCTATCGGGTTGACATCGAAGGTGATGAGCAACTCGGGTTGGTTCAAATTCTCGCAGGAGCGGTACAGACCGTGACCGTCGAGTCGACGAGCGAGCGCGCCTGAAGTACCTGCTGCGCCAAGCAGCACGAGACTGTACCCGCATCGCGCCCACGGAGCCTGATCATAGGTTAAGAAGTCGGGCAAAGGAGCCAGTGGTTTTGTGTGAAGTTCCTTCTGGGTCGAGCACGGTGTCGGTGTGTGCAGGGAGCTATATCGCGCAGGTAAACCTTTTGCAATGGCGCGAACCGATTACCCTGCAGCATCAGGTTGGCAATCGTGAACGATGTTGAGCCCGGTGCAAGCCAAGGACCTCTCCCTGCTCTTGGGGTGGCCGCATCTTGCGTTCTTGGTTGTGCAAGGTGGCTCTTTGTCCGTGAGGATTCGCTCTGACCCCGGCACGATTGTCAAACGGCAGGCTTGACCCCCTGGCACCGGATGTAGTTTGAGGTTACGCGGACGCGATCGGCGGTGACGAGGTGGTTCACCGTGCTCGGTGGGGCGATTTGATCCAAGCTTGAGCCAACGTCGCCCATCATCGACCGGTGACGTGCTCATCCGTCGCGGTCGGTGGGTGAGGCATCGGATGGTTCGTCTCCGAGAAGGTATCGCGCGCCAGTTCCGAGCTTTGCCGCTCGATCGTCGGTGTTATAGAGTGCACATCTCTGGAGCGAGAGACAGCCGCAACCGATGCAGGAGTCGAGATTATCCCGTAGGCTCTCAAGAGTTCGGATCTGTTCATCGATACGACTTCTCCAACTCGCTGAGAGCCGTCTCCAGTCTTTGGGTGTCGGTGTCCGGTTGTCTGGGAGCAGCGAGAGTGCTCGCCCAATCTCGTCCAGTGAAAGTCCGACCCGTTGTGCGACTTTGATGAAGGCGATGCGTCGTATCGTGGCACGGGGAAACATGCGATGTTGGCCGTTCGGTCGAACCGAGGTGATGAGGCCTCGTTCTTCGTAAAATCGTAGTGTCGCAACCGAGATTCCACAGCGTTGGGCGACCATCCCAATTGAGCACAGTTCCTGTTGAGAAGTCATGTTTATAATTTTTCCTTGTTCTGACTTGACCTCAAGTTAACTTGAGATTGTATCGTAGTTCCCATGAACCAAACCACGACCGATCAACCGATACCGATGGGCTACGACGACCTTGGACCGCTCATCGAACTCATGAGAGGCGACGAGAAGCACGACCCGAGTGCGCATTCGACCCTCGATGTACTCTGGGTACTGTATAACGCTGTGCTCGCTATCCAAAATGAGTCGATCGACGATCCGATGCGTGATCGGTTGTTCATCTCCAAAGGGCATGGACCGATGGCTCTCTATGCCGTTTTGGCCGCCAAAGGATTGCTCGATGTCGCGGATCTCCCGTCCTATGGCAAGTTCTCGTCGTCACTCGGCTGGCACCCTGATCGGCTGCGGATTCGATCGGTTGAGATCTCTAGCGGTTCGCTTGGCCATGGGTTAGCGATCGCGTGTGGGAGCCTCTATGCCCTCAGGCTCACAATGGCTACGACACCGCGAGTATTTTGCCTGATGGGTGATGGTGAACTCGACGAGGGTTCCGTCCACGAGGCCATTGCGCTCGCCGGTCGTCTTGAGCTAGGATCCCTGATCGCGATCGTTATCGACAACCACAGCGCGAGTCTTCGCTGGCCAGGCGGAATTGCTGCTCGATTTCGCGTAGAGGGATGGCGCACCAATACGGTGTCGGCCAATGATCATGGTGAGCTTCTGACTGCATTGCAAGATGGCGATGTCAACCCCACCCAAGCTCCTCGTGCCGTCGTGTGTGAGGTCCGATCATGACCGTCACGACACCTGGAAAGATCACGATGCGAGAGGCTTTCTTTAGGGCGGTAGAGGATTGGTTGGCCGACGATGCTGGCGCTATCATCGTGCTCGCCGATATCTCTGCCTCAGGTCTTGAGCACGCGAGCCAGCGCTTCCCCGGACGGGTGCTCAATGTCGGCATTCGGGAGCAGGCGGCGATCGGGGTGGCGGCAGGCTTGAGTCTTGAGGGCCTTCATCCACTGGTTCACACCTATGCACCGTTTCTTATCGAAAGGCCATTTGAGATGATCAAAGACGATCTCTTTCATCAAGAACTGTCTGCCACCCTCGTCTCGATCGGTGCCTCCTATGATGAGCCGGCCTACGGCCGCACGCACCAATGCCCTGAAGATATCATGTTGCTCGATAGCCTTGGCGCGAGTCAGGTATTTGTCCCTGGGCACCCTGGGGAGGTTGCTCCACTCCTGCGTCGTGCGGTCTCGGCGCAAACGGTGAGCTACCTGCGCTTGAGCACAGCAACCAACAGTACGGCCCATACCCATGATGTGACGACCATGATCCGGGTCAAGACGGGCGTACGTGGTGTAGTCGTGGCGGTGGGTCCAATGCTCGATCCAGTGCTGGAGGCCACCCAAACTCTTGACGTGACTGTTCTGTATGCGAGCACTATCCGTCCCTTTGACGAGGCGACGCTGAGGGCGGCAACCGAGGTTAGTACCGATGTTGTGATGATTGAGCCCTACCTCGCAGGCACCTCAACTACCATCGTCGAACGGGCGCTACAGGATGTACCTCATCGGATCCTTGGTCTGGGAGTGCGCACTCGTGACCCGCATCGCTATGGCACGCGACACGAGCATGACCAGCTGCAGGGTCTCGACCCTTCCGGCATTGCAGCGTCCCTTCGTGACTTCCTCGCTCTCTGAGTATGCGATCGACAACGTTGTGATGCACGCCTACAGCGATCGGCAAGAGTGGCGAACGAGGCTGTCGGCGTACCCGGCAATGTGAGCGTTTGTTGAAGATCCAGCGTGGCGGTGACTGCTAAGCCACCATCGTCCACTATCTGGCAACTTGGCTGTTGGTGGCTTGACGCCGCGCCTTTGGTGGAGCCTTCAGGCTTTGGACTCTGCTGAAGTGGATCCGTCCGAAATGAGGTCATCTACATCATCCGGGTCCTTTGTTGGCTTCTTGGTAAAGGTAACGGTGATCTCTTGCTCGGGTCGATATTGTTGCTGCTTTGCCAGGGCTGTCAAAGCTAGCTCGTCAGCGGAGGTCAACGGCGGCTGTGTCAAACTGCGGGGCCAAAGTTTTCGAACATGGACGACATTGATCTCGGCGGCATAGAGGGTGGCGGTAGCGGTGAGTCCGAGCCAGGTGATCAGGCCGAGCACGAGTCCGAAGACGCCATAGGTGGCTGACGCGTGTGCGAGTTGGTGCCCCAGTAGATAACCCCCCAGTTGTTGCAGTGCACTCCAGGCGACACCTGCTACGAGGGCTCCAGGTAGGAGATCCTCGGTTGGGATCGATCGTGGGGCCAGGAACCGAAACCCGATCACGTACAACCCGAGATTGATGATGACGGTGACGACGATCAGCGCTATCTTGCCTAGCTCGTGACCGCCAAGGGTGGCGGTGAAGGTGGCGAGGGACGACGTGATCAAGACGTTGATACCGAGTATCGTGAGGATACCAAAGTTGCGGAGTGTGCGGGGGATGAAGTTGGGTCGATCGGTCATAGGAACGTTCCAGACCGTGGCCATCGCCTCTTGCGCGGCTGTTGCAACGCCTTGGGCGCCCCAGAGCAGTCCAATGACCCCGATTACAAGCCCGAGTGCGCTGTGGGTGTCGAGTGCGTGCACCCCCGCCCGGGAACGCAATTGCGGGCCGATGACAGGAATCTGCGAGAAGACCGTGTTGGAGATCTGATGCGACAACGATGGGTTGTGGGCGAAGACGATCCCTGTCAGGGTCACTGCAACGAGCAAGAGAGGAAAGAGGGACGCGAAGCCATAATAGGCGATCAGTAACGCCCATGTGGATGCCGAGTCTTGCCCATATTTGCGTAGGACGGCGTACGCAAAAGCTAGGGGCCAGTGCCGTTGCTGGAAATCGTCGACGCGATGGAGGAGTTCTTTGGGGTCGGGCATTTCAGGGCCATTCTAGAGGCGAGACGCTTGTGATGACAGTCCTTCATCTGCTTGAGATCGCCCCCATGCCCACCTGCCATCCCTCGACCCAGCCATTCGGCGGACGAGAAATCTTCGATCTTCGTAGTCTCGTTGTGCGATGAGAGGTGCCCATGATGCCCGGTTAGCATGCTCCTATGGAGTAGGGCAATCTCGGGCATACCGGTATGTACGTCAGTCAACTGTGTCTTGGTGCCATGATGTTTGGTGCCTGTGAGCCTGATCACTAGACGGCGGTTCGAATCATTCATCGTGCCTTGGATTCTGGCATTAACATTATCGATACGGCTGATGTTACTCAAGCCGAGTACGAGGTCATCGTTGGCGAGGCGTAGGCAGGCGGCGCGTGGATGTGATTCTCGCCACCAATTTCCATGGTCCTATGGGCGGTTGCAATGGGCGCCTCTGGAGGAGACCCGAACCGGCGGGGCAATTCACGTCGTTGGATCATCCGAGAGGTCGAGGTGGGCTTGCAGACCGATTGGATCGATCTCTACAAGGTTCACCGTTTAGATGCCGATACCGACGATGACGAGACGGTCAGTGCAGGGACCGATCTGTAGCGTGCAAGAAAGATTCGCGCTTTGGGATCTTCAGCGTTTGAAGCGTCACCCATGGTGGAGGATCAGCGGATCTCTCACCGGCGTGGATGGGGCCGATTTGTGGGCACAAAGTCCCCGTATTCGCTTCCTGATCGCGGTATCGAACGTGAGGTACTGCCGGTGGCCCAGCGCTATCAGTTGGGTGTTCTCACCTGGAGTCGTCTTGCAGGCGGTTGGCGTTCGGGCGCGATTCGCAAGGGAGCTAGTGCCCCGGCGACACGGCGGGCCCAGATGATGCCGGCATGGTTTGATCCCTCGCTCACAACGAACTAGGAGCGTGCTGAATAAGCCCGATTATTGCCAAACTGAGATGCTAAAAGTCCAGGTCAGAGAGCTGTGATTTTCTTGAAACATGACTTATTCAGCACGCTCCTAGGCCAACCTCGAGGCGGTCGAGCAGTTTGCATCGTTGGCCCAAGCATGGGGCCACTCCTTGGTGCACCTCGCGCTCGCCCTTGTGCTATCCCATCTAAGTGTCACAACTCCCATCGTTGGCTCAAGAACGATGGGACAGCTGCAAGAGCAGTTGGGTGCCGTCGACGTTCACTTAAGCGATGAGGTGTTGGACCAAATCGATACGATGGTTGCTCCTGGTCAGACGGTCGGAGACGATGGAAACGCTTGTGCCACCGAAGCGATGACCAATCCATTCTTACGTCGCCGAAGGACGTAACTCCTCCTTCCATAGCCGATACCGGTCAGATTGTGGGTCGCCACCTGCGTCGTCGTGTGCGTCGATTGCCTCCGTCGTCTCGATCAGTGTGCCAGATCGTATTCTTGGCTATAGACGTGAATGGTCGCCAGTATCGATGCGCACCAGCGAGCCGGACACCCAACGTTCTTGGTCGCGCCGACGTCACTACCTCATTGGCTTGGGGCAAGGAATTCCTGGCGACGTTGCGGATCGTCGAAGAGGTTGCGTGCGAGTGCCCCGATCCTCTCTGAGAGACGGGCATCGACCTCGTCAGACCAGCCACCAAGGAGGCGACGAAGACCGTCGCGGCGGGCTTGCACGAGGTGTTCAATAGCCTGTGCACCACGTTCGGTGACGCTGACGATGGTCGACGTCGTGGCTGGGTCCTCGGTGACGTCGATGAGCTCCGCCCTAACGAGCGGTGTCAGCAGCCCACGGAATGCCTCCGGAGCCACTCCGACGCGATCGGCGAGGGCCGAGAGATCGACCGTTGATTGACCGTCGAGCCGAAAGAGCACGAAGGTCGAACGTGGATCGAGATCGAGTCCAGCTGCTGTTGCGAGTGCGTGATAGATCGCTGGCCGATCCTCGCGGGATGCGATGACCGACAGGGCGCGAAGGACCTCGTCCTCGGAGCTGCGGACCGAGGGCTGTGCCGTTGGAGCTAGTCGTTGTGCAGGGTCTGGGGCGCCAACCACCTCCCGCATCGGCACCTCCTTGAGCGTCCATGCCAGGACGAAAGCGATCAGGGCGATCGGAACGGCGACAAGAAAGACAGTACTAAGCGTGGTTGCATACGCGTGGATGAAGCCAGCATGCACCGGTGCAGGGAGCTTTGCTAAACTCGCTGGGCTGGCACCGGCAGTTGGGTGAAACCCGGCTGGTAAGCGCAGCCCGCGTAGGTCGTGGGTCAGGTGGCCGACGAGCTCGTCGGCGAAGATGGCGCCAAAGATCGCGGTGCCAAATGAGCTGCCGATCGAGCGAAAGAAGGTGGCGCCAGAGGTGGCGACTCCGAGGTCTTGATAGTCGACGGCGTTTTGGACCGCGATGACGAGCACCTCCATCACTCCACCAATGCCGATGCCCAACACGAACATCCAGGCAGACGATGTGAGAGTGCTCGTTGATACCGTCATGGTCGAAAGGAGATAGAGACCTAGGGCCATGAGGGCGCTACCGATGATCGGGAAGACCTTGTACCTGCCCCAACGAGTGATGAGGGCTCCGGAGGTAATGGTGGTCAGGAGAAGGCCGGCCATCAGCGGGAGGAGTCGAAGACCAGAGGCGGTGGCGCTTACACCTTGTACCACCTGGAGATACTGCGGGAGATACGTGATTGACCCGAACATGGCAAAACCAACTACGAATCCGATGGCACTGGTCGCAGAGAAGATGCGATTGGCAAAGAGCCTGAGGGGGATGACCGGCTCTGGGGCACGTCGCTCAACGGCGATAAACCCAAAGAGACAGACGATGGCGATCACCGCCAGCGCCGCGGTCTGGAGGGAGAGCCATGCAAATGTGCTGCCACCAAGTGTGGTGAGGAGCACCAAGCTAACCGCAACACCTGCGATGAGAATGGTCCCCAGGTAGTCGATGACATGAGCTACTCGTTCGGTAGCACTCGGTAGCGCCAACGCAGCGACGACGAGCGCGAGCACGCCGAATGGAAGGTTGACGTAAAAGACCCATCGCCAGCCAACGTCGTCAACGAGAAACCCCCCGATCAATGGTCCAAGGACGCTTGCTACTCCAAAGACGGCACCAAAGACACCTTCGTAGCGACCGCGTTCTCGAGGGGAGACGACATCGCCGATGATGGCCTGCGCACCGACCACCAGGCCGCCGGCTCCGATCCCCTGGAGCCCGCGGAAGGCGATAAGCTCAAGCATCGAGGCTGAGAGTCCAGAGAGGGCCGATCCCACAAGGAAGATGACGATCGCAACCTCGAAGAAGACCTTGCGACCATAGAGATCGCCAAGTTTGCCCCAAAGCGGGGTCGAAGCGGTCTCGGCAAGGAGATAGGCGGTCACGATCCACGAGAGGTGAGAGAGGCCATGGAGGTCGCCGGCAATGGTGGGCAAGGCCGTCGCCACGATCGTCTGATCGAGGGCGCCGATCAGCATACCGAGCATCAACGCGACCAAGATAAAGATCAGTCTTCGTTTACTTACGACCATCCGACCTACCTTCGTTGTCCGTGACCGGCTGAACTGCTGTACTTGGCGCCGAGCCAGGGCGCGGTCATAGCCTGATGCCACGATGCACAGCGCTGGATTAGACGAACCTCACCGAGCGATGTGACGTGGCCAGATTGAGTGTCGGTTTGTTCAGTTCTTGTCCCCATCTAGCCGTGTGGCTTTGGTCCGAGCGTTCCTCGTTGTCGGTGATTGCACACGGTTCGACAATATCACACCCGCGCACATCATCACGGGCAATATTAGAAAGATACCTCGCTCATGCACGAGACATCGTTCGTATGTGGCATGGCAACTGCCTGGTTCGTTGACTCTCGGCCTGATTGACGGATGTAGCGCATCGCTTGTCGCCGTCGTCAAGAGGTCGTTGACGCCAGAACGTGGTGGTAAGGCTGCCAAGGGTCGGATGGATGCGTTATGATCGCCCGGCAAGACGTATTGTCGGGCTGTACCAGAGAGACTATCGGAATCCCATCTCCTCATTGCGTGGGCCAAGACGCCCCTGATTGTATGGCCGTCATGATGCCCACCAGATGTTACGGGCCCAGAAGCATCCAGGTTTTTCTACGCTTTGACTAGTGATCTCCTAAGACGGGTGGCTTACCTTCACGGTTAAAGGTAGTGAAGAGATGATGGCTGGTATTCGCAGTTACAACAGCAATGATGAACGCCGAATAGGTGCCTCCAGGCGAGAGAACCTCGGTCTCGACATAGTTGATTTGTCGATCAGCAGTCGAGCTGGTGTACATCCCATCCATGAGCGCGGGGTAGCTGCGATGGAAGCATTTGCGAATCGATGGAGGTAATACAATGAAGACACAGAAATCCTCGGCGAAGAGACTTTTCCTGGTTGGGACCGCGGCAGCGTTGGCAGTTGCCGTTTGGGGGACGACATCGGCCGAAACGACGCACGCCAAACTCCGCGAACCGCGAACCTTTGCGGCCTCACGCAAGAGCGCAGAGTCTACGAGCTCCCCAAATTCCTTGGCGAAACTTGTGCAACAGTACAGCCAATCAAATGCAGCTACGCCGGCTGCATCGACTGCCAGCAGTGCTGGAACTTTGAAGATTCAGGCGCCACAAGGCATCGGCACAATCGAGGGAACCGAGCTACAGCAACAGCTCCAAGCGAGCGGCGGCGACGGTTCGCTGCAATGGTCGTTGAGCTCAAATCTCGACTGGCTACAGATCACACCGAATGGAACCCTGTTTGGGATACCGGACGCACCAGGGAGCGGGCAGGCGACGATCACCGTGACGGATGCCGCAGGTGCCTCGGCTCAGGTGAGGCTACCAGTCGTCGTTGACGTTCCGTCTGGCAACTGGTCAGGGTACGTCGACTATTCCCCGAACGGAGTGCCCTTTACCAAGGCAAGCGCGCAGTTCATCGTGCCAAAGATCTCCTCGTCGTTGCCTGCATCGTGTGCGAACGATGTGTCTGGCGGCATGAGTCTTTCGTGTTCACTCGCACAATGGGTCGGAGTTGGTGGCACATCTGGCAATCAGACGCTCATCCAAGCTGGTGTCTATGAGATACCGGATCTGGCGAATGGTTCGGTCAAGATCGTCCCGTGGGTAGAGAATCTGCCGAGCCCCTCTCAGACGGTGCCAAACATGAGCGTCGCCCCTGGCAACGACATGCAGGTGACCGTCGAACAGGTGGTCGGCACTGAGTGGAAGGTGACGGTCAACGACCTCACGACTGGACAGTCGGTGAGTGCTGTCGGCAACTACTACGGCTCGGGTGACAGTGCAGACTTCATCGTCGAGGCACCGACCACGAACGCAGGACAAACGGTCCCGACCCCGTTCGCAAGCCCCATTAAGTTCTTCGACGTCCAGGTAGCGAGCGCGGACTCTGGCGCGACTCAGATGATGATCCCGACAGCCATGGTCCAGTCAGGAGCGGTGGCTACCTATCCGGGTAGGTTCCATGCCTCGAAGGATGGCTTCAATGTTTACTACAACGATCAACAGAGTTAGCGGACCCAGCTGTGACAGCCTGCTAACTTGCTGCGCCATCGCTGATGACGTCAACAATGTCTAACTCAACCGACAAGGCCGACTTTCGTTCAGAGAGTCGGCCTTGGCATCTCTTTGCGTTCTGTTGTGTGTCGTGCCAGCTGGATCGCACTTTGTCGGTCCTGTTGCTCAGCTAGTGTAAATGCGTGGCCGACGTCTCGAAGCTACCCTAACTGCCAGCTTGTGCAGTCGTTAATACGACGAAACTTGGTTACCAAGTTCACGGACCCCGATGTTTGGCTAGCAGTGGCACCCGCTTCACGCTGGTGGAGCCAGGTCGATTCGTCTCACGACAGGCTCTTGTGAGGGAGCCTCGAGCCTACACGGAGCGCTTAAGTGGCACCGGGAGATCCGGCCATGGCCGAGGGTCTGGTTCTGGTTTGAACTCGCCGGTTGCTTGATCGATGTCGTAAGTCCAATCTGGCCCCTCTGCGGCGATGTGTCGCAACGATGCCACGAGGTAGTCAATGTCTGCGCGGGTCGTACCCACACCCACGCTCATGCGCACCGCGCCCGGTAGCCGGGGCCGATGCCCCGCCTTGAGCTCGGCACGCAACGACACTGCTTGCTCATCGCTCACGTCGAGCAGTTCAAGAATCAGCGGATGAGCGCAGAAGCAGCCGTGTCGGACGCCGATTCCGTATTCTGCACTGAGGATAGCGGCGAGATGGCTGTGGTCATAGCCGCTGAGGTTGAAGGTCGCTACGCCGATTCGGGGTGCTTCAGGCGGCCAAAGCCGATAGAGTTCGATGCCGGGAATGGTTCCGAGCTCGGTTCTGGCATAGCTGGCGAGGTCGATCTCCTCCCGTGCCAGCCGGTCCATGCCGTAGTTCTCCAACGTTTCGCAGGCGATCGCCATAGCCACCGCTCCGATGACATTTGGTGATCCGGCCTCGTGTCGGGCGGGCCCTTTCGACCAAAGGACTTCGGTTGGCGTGACGAAATCAACTGCACCTCCACCACGCAGGTAGGCGTCGGCACCATCCAACCAATCCGCCTTGCCAATGAGTACGCCAGCGCCGTAGGGGGCGTACAGCTTGTGTCCAGAGGCGGCAAGGTAGTCGATGTCGAGCGCAGCCATGTCGATGGGCAAGTGAGGGGCCATCTGTGCCGCATCAACAACGATACGTGCCCCGTGAGCGTGAGCCACCGAGGCGAGTTCAGCGATAGGCCAGACTTCACCGGTGACGTTAGAGGCGCCAGTCACCGCGACAAGTGTCGTCATGGGATGGGCTACCAGGTAACTGGTGAGTCGTTCAATGGCCTGGGATGCACTCGTTGGCATCTCAAGATAGCTGACATCACCAGACGTGTGTTGCCAGGGCAGCAGCGTTGCGTGATGCTCGGAGGTGAAGGCGACTACCTGCGCGCGTGGTGGCAGGCAGCTGGCAAGAAGATTCATCGAGTCGGTCGTGTTGCGAGTGACAATGACGCTATCGGATCTGTGGGCATGAAAAAACCGACGAAACGTCTCCTTGGCCCCCTCGTACGCTGCCGTCGAGATCTGTGACTTGGTGCCAGCCCCCCGATGGACGCTGCTGTAATACGGCAGAAATGCATCAAGCCGCTCTTTGACGGCGACCAAGGCTGGCGTACTTGCTGCATAGTCGAGGTTCACATAGCGTCGCCATGTTCCAGAGACGAGTGGGACCTCGATCGAGGCCCCGATCAGTTCGAGGGAGGACGTGCTGGGTTGTGTTGCGTTTGTCGTAGCCAAAGGCGTGGTCATGAGCGGGCTCCTTTTTGGTGATTGGGCATTGCTATTGGGCATGGTTGTCAAGGGTCGTTGGCTTGCCGTCAAAGGCACCAGTCAAAAAGGCTTGATCGACCATGGTTTGTGCGTCGTCGAGCTGGGATTGCACCTCCAAGACCGCCGCGGTTGTGTCTCCGGCCTCAAGGGCTGCAATCAAGGCCTGATGTTCGTGGATGATGGCTGCTCCACGGTCACTGTGTTGGAGGCCGAGAAACAGCAGTCGCTCCATCTCATCAAGCAGGGGTATCAAGAGATCGACAAGGCGACGATTGCCCGAGGCAGTTGCTACTGCTAGGTGGAATTGCTGGTTGGTGCTAAGAAAGGTTTGGATGCTCTCCGGATCAGACGGGTCATAGCTGATGGTGCTACCGACCGCATCGAGCTCGCGCAGCTGTTCGCCATTGACGTGCCCGGCAGCCAGGCGAACGGTTTCAGACTCGATGAGTCGACGCACATCGAACAGGTTGTGAACGTCAGTAATTGCGATTGGTGCAACGGCGTATCTACGGGCCGCGAGCACGACGATCAATCGACCATGACGCAGCCGGGCGAGCGCTTCACGCACTGGGGTTCGGCTCGACCCAACTAACTCGGCGGCCTGTAACTCGGTAAACTCCGTCCCTGGCGAAAGGGTCCCACAGAGGATCATGCGCTTGAGGTGTTGATAGGCGGCATCACTGACAGAGGTGTGCGGACGCTGACCTGGTATACCAATGGGCATACTCACCATCATACCCGTTGGCATTCTTTGGGCAATCCGGTGAGGCCCGGGGCCACCAAGCCTGCTGACACCCGTGTCGAGTGGTGCCATTGGTAATCGATTGTGTCCAGTGGCGAACTGCGACGATGGAACGGTTTAACGTGATGGCCGTCGCTGCGTTGGTTCCGTTCAGGTATCCCTTGAGTGTTGAGTGTTGAGCAGTTGGGTGTGGGTGAGTAAAGATCGGCGGTGCAAACCCGATCCCGCCATCGATGAGCGGTCCCAGGTGGTGTAGGCCGAGACCGACCTGGCCTCGTGGTGGATTTGCGAGCTGCGGTGTCGAGCACGAAGGTACGAAGCCTTCGCACACCACCGGCTGGTACCAAATGGATGGTCAATAAATTACATGGTAGACTCTAGTTGTATGAAATAGTACAAATATGGATGGCGCAGTTATGAGTTCATCGCCTCGCGATCGAGACGGTGTTCTCTCCTGGGTGCAAAAACGCACATCGCAACGCATCTGTATCGGAGGGTACCAACGGGGCAAGGGGTGGAACTGCCATGGCAAATAGGTTCAATCGAGCGCGAGGTCTTCAGCTGACCCGCCTCCGAGAGGTGAGTTGTTTAGGTGCAAGCGCCGCGCCATCTGTGGGTCGTTGTGCTTGAGTTCGAGTCAGATGATACCCGATACCTTGCGGAACTTGCAGAGTATGTGGCGATACCGAGTGTCAGCCGGGATGCGACCGACGATACAATGCGGCGAGCCGCCCAGTGGCTCGTCAAGCAGCTCTCGTTCGCCAGAGCTCATCTCGTTGAGACCGATGGAAACCCTGTCGTGGTCGGTGAGTGGATGGGTGCCATAGGAGCACCTATTTGATCTACGGTCATTATGACGTTCAGCCACCTGGTGACCTCAGCGAGTGGCAGAGCGACCCCTTTACGCTGACCCGTGAGGGTGAAATCGTGCGGGGACGCGGCGTGACTGATGACAAAGGTCCCGTCTATCTCGTGCTCAAAGTGGCACAAGCTTTTCTGGCACAAGAAGGTTGCCTACCAATCAACGTCAAATTTCTATTCGAGGGAGAGGAGGAGATTGGCAGCCCTCACCTTTCTTCGTTTGTGGTTGAAAATGTCGGGGCATTGGCTGCGGACCTTGTCATTTCGGCTGATGGGGCTATGTGGCGGCCAGATGAGCCATCGTTATCTGTTGGCTCAAAGGGTCTCGTATCGATGGATATCGAGGTTGAGGGAGCTCGCGACGATCTACACTCTGGGCGATTCGGTGGCGTTGTTCCAAACCCGATCCATGTCCTTGGCGAGATTATCGCGGGGCTTCACCATAAGGATGGAAGCGTTGCGGTCGCTGGGTTCTATGACGGCGTCGACGAACCTGACGCCGATCGCCGTCGTCAGATCGCTGCGGTCGCCTTTGATGAAGCGCGTTTCCTCGATGATTTGGGACTAGCTAGTGGGGTAGGCGAGGCGGGCTATTCGCTGCTGGAGCGACTGTGGGAACGACCAACACTCGAAGTCAACGGAGTCAGGGCTGGAGGGAAATACACGGTCATCCCCCATGTCGCCGTCGCCAACATCTCCTGCCGTCTGGTACCTGGACAGGATCCGAATGCGGTGGTTGCGGCGATCCAGGCCCACTTCAATCGTCTGGTGCTGCCTGGGGTCACCATTCGCGTCAAGGTCGATGCCCCACGGATTCCGGCATATACAATTGCCGCTGATCACCCTGCGATCGGGGCGGCGAAGGCCGCGCTCGAAATGGTCTACCCTGATCAGGAGATTCTGCTTGCCAAGATTGCAGGAACGCTCCCGCCGGTGACGCTGTTCGAGGAGCATCTGGGTGCCAAGACGCTGTTCTTCTCGTTCTCAACCGCCGACGAGAAGCTACATGCACCGAACGAGTACCTGAGGGTCCGGCGCTTGCGTGAGGGGATGATGGCCTGGGAGCAGCTTTGGCGGCTGCTCGCCCAAGGGGAGTATCTCGGGGATCCAGGAGAGCGCCAAGTAGCGAGAGGTGAGTGAGGGCCATGGCACAACAGGATCGCCCGACCGGGTTGGGTAGTCGAGCAGAGATGGACGCAAAGCCCTATGAGGCCTATGCGTATCTGGGGGCGGATTCAGGTCTGTCGGCGATTGTGTTGGCGCCCGAGTTCGGTCGTGTTCCTCCGTATGTGGATGATCTCACACCCCAAGAGCGCGTCCGTGCTGAGCGGTTGTTGAACGAGAGTCTGGTGATAAGTTTCCATGATCATCCGGTTCGCTTTCCGTTGCACATGGAGGAGACTCCCGAACACTATCGAGGAGGCCGTCAGTACACAGCGTATGCGGGTCTGGCGGCGTCGGGCATGAACGTTGTCTTTGACAACATGATGGACGGCACTGCCTGTGTGACGGGCAGGGCGCCGTGGCGTTGGAATGACGTCATCGCAGATCTGGGTCATCGACTTGCGGATATCGCCCATCAGCAAGAGGTAGTGCCGGTCCGGAGCTTGGGAGATATCGATTGGATCTACCAGTCCGGTCAGGTTGGGATCGTCTTTGGCCTCGAAGGTGCGATGCCGATCGAAAACGAGATCGATCGCATCGATATCTTGTTTGGCTTGGGCATTCGACAGCTTGGTATCGCGTACTCAGACTCGAATGCGCTTGGCAGTGGGCTGAACGAGGTCACCGACGGTGGCCTGACGACGTTTGGGCGCCGTGCGGTTCGTCGCATGAACCAGGTAGGCATGGCTATTGACGTTTCACACTCATCTGATCGAACGGCACTCGATGCCTGTCAGCACAGCGAAGCACCCGTCTTCATCACGCATGCCGGAGCGCGGGCGGTCTGGGACACTCCAAGGATGAAGCCAGACAGCGTGTTACGTGCGGTAGCAGAGACTGGCGGAGTGATCGGGATGTCGGCAGCACCGCACACCACGATTTCGGTGCGACATCCACGGCATTCGATCGATTCAGTCATGGATCACCTGCTCTACTGTATTGATCTTGTTGGTATCGAGCATGTCGCGTTTGGGCCAGACACGCTCTATGGCGATCACGTGCAAATGCACAACGTCTTCGGTTCCTTGCTAGGAATCGGCGGTCGACGATCGGCTCCTCCTTACGAACCAGTTCCCTATGTTGACGGGCTGGAAAATCCGACAGAGAACTTTGGCAACATCACAAATTGGCTCGTCAAACATGGATTCAACGATGATGACATCCGGGCAATGCTCGGTGGCAATATCTATCGGGCGTTGGGATCGGTATGGCCAAGCTAGGGGTCATGATGCGGAGACGGTCGATGCCCGGACTGACTATCGGCAGATGACGGAGAGGATGCATAATGCGAATCAAAATCAATGATAATGAGTTAAATGTCGAAATACTAGGAGATGACCATCTGACGGTGTTGATCGCACATCACGGTGGTGGCGGTATCGGATCGCTGGCTGAACCTAAGGCAACCTTTGGTCCGCTGGCTGATGTCGTCCGGGTCGTCGTCTGCGACGCGCGTGGTTGCGGCCTGAGTGAGGGCAAAGGGCCATTCTCACACGAGCAATGGGCAGCGGATGTCGATGGGCTGCGTGAGTGGCTCGGGGTCGAACAGGTGATTGTGGCAGGAGGATCATACGGCGGGTTCATAGCCATGGAGTACGCCATCGCCTATCCAAATAGGGTGCGCGCGATGATACTGAGGGATACCTCGCCTGATCGAACAAATCTCGACCGGGCCTATGAGAACGCACGACGCCAGACACGAGTACCGATTCATTGGGACAACTTCAACCGCTACTGGCGTGGCGAGATCTCCGACGACGATGATCTGAAGGCACGGTGGGCAGAGATCATTCCGCTCTATGACTTCGAGTACGACCCGATAGAGGCACAACAGCGGGTCTATGCCGGTATCTATCGTCACGAGGCACACAACTGGTGCTTCCAACACAACATGCCTACCTATGGCTTGAAGCCGAAGCTGGCCAGTGTATCGTGCCCGACGCTTGTCACGGTTGGCCGAGCTGATTGGGTAACCCCGGTTTCGTATGCCGAGACAACCGCCTCGTTGATCCCGAATTCTCACCTCAGAATCTTCGAGAAATCGGGTCACTCGCCGCAAATCGAAGAGATCGATGCGTTCCAAGAGGTGATGCGAGACTTCCTGGAGGAGGTGCTTGTTTGATAGCGGTCGCAACTAACGCGTTCGACTGGCTGCCAGGGAGGTGAAGCTGCTACCAGCAGAGCCCGTCACCGCGCGGGAGTGCCCGCAGTGTTCACGGCGGTCGGTTCACGGCAGTCGAGCGTGCAACGCCGAGGCTGGTCATTGGCTTAAACAATGGTTGTAGGGTGTACGCCTCTGGAGTGGGTGTCTGTTGATCTGGCCGCCACTGGGGCATTCTGTGCGCAGATGATCGGTGGCGTTGCGCTGTTGCTCAGTGGGACCCGTGCCGTACAACGGTCACATATGACACGCCGACGAGTCCGACGATGCCGACATTGCTCAACAGCCGCAACCAAAAGTGGTGCCGCAACAATAGGACATCGAGTCCGACAATCACCACCACTATCAGAATGACAGTGAAGACAACGGTGGTTCGAGAGGTGCTCATTGGCATGACCATAGCTCAGACACGGTGCGCCTCCCTTCGACTGGAAACATTAGGGCTAACTGAAAACATTTGGGCGGGGCCTCCTCCGATTGTAGCATTCGCCGCGAGAGCGCGTTGTGATCCTCGTGCCGTTGATGGCTTGGTGGTCGTGTCCTAGGAGGATGGCAACTTGGGGTACGAGGTTGTTAATCGGCTCCGCTATCTCCACCTGCAGGCTGTAATTTGTGTTGATCGCAAGAGCACGTCTTGGGGTGCCGATAGATTGAAAACGAGGAACGGGTGTGGGTTGCGATGAACGTTGACAGGTCGATGTCTTGAGGCGCTCCCTGGGCGCCGGACGGTTGGTTGGGCAGATGAAATGAATGGATTGAACTTTACCCTTCAGGATGCTGTCAGCTACTTCGGGGAACGAGAGATCACAAAGGGTCGCAGTTATCTTGCCAGAGTAGCGTTGGAGTCTGTCACTGAAGATGCCATCGTGGCACGAGTGCAAGGCACGATCCCCACTCCGTATCGAACGGTAATTCATTTCGCCAGCAATCGTATCCTTTCGATCTGCAGCTGTCCGGTTTCGACTCGGTGTAAACATGGTGCTGCAACCATGCTCGTCGCCATGAAGGCCCCGCATGCTGTCGCTGGAGCTGAAGTCCGTGTCCAGGCCAAGGAGTGGCTCGAGGTTCTGCAAAAAGTAATCGCGCCAAAGCCCGACGACACGAAGAGTACGACAAACGTCGTCGTGATATGGAAACTCATGCCTCCCGAAGGGTGGCTGCCGGCGCGTCTCGTTTGCTTCAAGGCTAGACAACAAGCAGATGGCGGGTTCGCTCCTAAGCTCGATCCTTGGAAGACGTTCCGCAATGTCTTGACAGTACGTCCCAGCTTTGTCTCAGCAACCGATTTCGAAGCCATCAAAATGCTGATGCTGGACTCGTCGCGCGTTGGAGACTATCAACTCGACTATTTCAGTCTGGAGGGGCCCTTTGCGTCGAAGGTTCTTGAGTTGCTCGCTGGTTCGGGCCGTCTTGTTGGTCCAGGCAACAGTATCGATCCATTGCATAGTGGAGGTACTCGGGAAGGGACCCTACGGTGGCGGGTCGTGCGCAGTGGTGAGCAGGTGCCATACCTCGATGTTGGCTCTCCGAACGCGTGGTGTCTGTCGACAGAAGATGAAATTCTCTATGTGGACGTCGAGGCGAATGAGGTCGGCCATGTGCAGACGGAGCAGCCGACACAGCTGGTTGCCGCTATCTTGAAGGCGCCGGCGCTCAATCCGATTGAAGCCAAGAGCGCCAAGGAAGTGCTGTCTGGCTATCGCGAGCCGATCGCTCTTCCGAGTGAGGCTCCGACCGCCACGCTACCAAAGGTGAAGGTGCCATTAGTTCCGGCACTTGTCGTCACGAGCGTCTCGGGTGCGGCAGTAGGGAGCGGATGGAGGTTCGGATTTGGTGATGGCGTGATCGATTTTGCTCGTGTTGAGTTTCGGTATGGAGACATCGCGATCCAACCGGATGATACGGCGGAGATCGTAGAGAATGGCGATCGAGAAACGGTGCGCCTCGTTCGGAACAAAAGGGCCGAAAAGAAGGCGTTGCGAGAGCTTGCACAACTTGGTCTTGAGCAATTGAGTCCTGAGGCCTCCAAACTATTGGGTCATCAGGCTGCTCGGGTCGCCTTTGGGTATGCAGACCCGAAGCGGTGGGAAAAGTTTATGAGTGAGGCGGCCCCGGAACTTGTCAGCAATGGCTGGCAACTCGAGATCGATCCCCAGTTCCGGCACCATTACCAAACGGTCTCAAGTTGGCATGTCGATATCCAACCAAACCAGGATGGCTGGCTCGATCTTGACCTCGGCATCACTGTGGATGATCGGCGAGTCGATCTCGGCAAGCTTCTCACAGAGCTCTTCGCCAGAGACCCCCGGTGGCTGACCCCCGGTGGGCTGTCCATGATCGCTGACGATGATGTAATTGTTTTGCAAGAGCGTGAGGTCGGTCGAGTTGGGGTTGAAGCGCGAAGGCTAAAACATATTGTAGGGACATTGATCGATCTCTTTTCGCGCCCCTCGGATCGCTTGCGGCTATCTTCCGTCGATGCGGCTCGAGTGGAGACATTGATCGATGACGGCTCCTGGGACACCACGGGGCTTGACAAGGTGCTTGGACTGGCCGGCGCCCGGCTAGCCCATGATGGCCCGAATTTAGTCGAGGCCCCGCCGGGGCTCAAGGCGACGTTGCGTCAATACCAGCTTGAAGGCCTGTCATGGCTGCAGTTTCTTCGCGAGCATGATCTTGGCGGGATTCTTGCTGACGACATGGGACTCGGAAAGACCCTGCAAACCCTTGCGCACATCCTTACCGAAAAGCGGGCCGAACGCCTGGTGGCTCCGGCCCTCGTGGTGGTGCCAACCAGCCTCATCAACACCTGGCAGGATGAGGCAGCCCGCTTCGCCCCCGATCTCAAGGTTCTTACTCTTCATGGACCCGAACGCAAGTCGTTCTTCGGCGAGATCGCCGACCATGATCTCATCTTGACGACCTATGCACTCGTGTGGAGAGATATCAATGTCCTCCAGAAAGAGGTCTTTCATCTTCTGGTGCTCGATGAAGCTCAGAATGTGAAGAACGCAACCGCCAAGGCCTCAGTGGCGATTCGACAGCTCAAGGCGACGTATCGGTTGTGTCTTAGTGGAACTCCAATCGAGAATCATCTGATGGAGCTATGGGCGCAGTTCGATATCCTCCTGCCTGGATTTCTTGGTGACCGTAACGCCTTCCGAGAGATCTGGAGTACGCCGATCGAAGTTCATCAGGATCTCACCCGGCTGGAGGTGCTCGCCAAGCGGGTTCGCCCGTTCATCCTTCGCAGGACCAAGTCTGAGGTGGCAGCCGAACTCCCTGAAAAAACGGTCATTGTACAGGCCGTTGAGATGGAACGTGCGCAGCACGACCTTTACGAGTCCGTTCGGGCAACGATGGACAAGCGCATTCGTGATGAGATCGTGAGCAGGGGCGTAGAGCGTAGTCACATCGTGATCTTGGACGCATTGCTGAAGTTACGGCAGGTTTGCTGTGACCCTCGCCTCCTCAAGAGCAATACCGCCAAGCGAGTGACGAGTTCAGCTAAGCTTGCGGCGCTTTTGGAGATGATCCCCGAGCTTCTCCAAGAGGGTCGCAGGATCTTGCTCTTCTCTCAATTCACCGAGATGCTCGACCTGATCTCCACCGAACTGAAGAAGGCCAAGATTGACTTTGTCACCCTGCGCGGAGACACGAGGGACCGGAGGACTCCGGTTGATCGGTTTCAAAAGGGTGAGGTGCCGTTGTTTCTCATTAGCTTGAAGGCAGGGGGAGTTGGACTCAATCTCACTGCCGCTGATACGGTCATTCACTTCGATCCGTGGTGGAACCCAGCCGCCGAGGACCAGGCAACCGATCGTGCTCACCGGATTGGACAGACGAAGCCGGTGTTCGTATACAAACTGATAGTCGCCGGTACCATCGAGGAGAAGATTGTGGCACTCCAAGAACGTAAGGCACAGTTGGCGGCAGGGGTGCTCGATGAGGCACAGTCGGGTTCGGTGAAGTTCGGTGCAGAGGATATCGCATCGCTCTTGAGTCCGTTGCCACCTCGGCGGTAAGTAGCCAACGACGATGATTATGACCGCAGTGATCCACACCCCTGGTGGCTAGGGGTGTGGATCCAGAACGCTCGGGTGGTGAAACGACCAGGTGATCATCTCGATCCAGCGTCTGGTGTTGAGGTCGGCTAAGAGCGCAGTCACAATCCAAGGCTCTTCGCACGCCTGTCGTGGTAAGCTCGCGTTCATGTTTGGCTGTGCTTTGCCGATACTCGATCACAAGCAGTGAGTAGGTACTCGAAGTGCATGCACGGAGCGTCAGACCCTTCGTGACAGGGGCATAGAACAGGAAGCTAGGAGCTGGTATGAGCGCCGAGCACATCGGTTGGAAGGTGAGAAGCTCTTCGTCGATCTTCGCCAGAATACTTGATGAGACGCTCGAACTTGTCCCAGCGGCTGACGGCGTCGCCATCGAGATCGCCCAAGATGACGGGGCTCTTGTCCAAGTCATGGGACATGGACGCTTGAAGCGCCCGGTAGATGGCCGGCTCACCATTAATGCGAGTACCTCGGGTGAAGCTATCCGAAGCCAGCGTGTATTGATACTGAATCAGATAGCCGTTGATCAGAACCCCAGTGCCTGGCTCTGGCGTGAACTTGGGATCAACTCTATGATCTTTGTTCCTTTGATCCGTGCATCCCAAAGTTTTGGCGTACTGCTTGTCGCCGCTGAGGAGCCCGATGTATTCACCGACCTTGATGTTGCAAACCTCACAGGGGTCAGTGAGTTCGTTGCGAGCGTGAGCGCCGTAGCCTTGGACTTTGTCGAAGTCACCAGGGAAGAGGAGCTCTTAGGCGACGTAGCCAAGCGCGTGTGTACCCAAGGTCTAGGTGTGGTTTCGTGGGCACCGCCATCCTCGACAAACCCACGAGCTACCTTCATTACTCACGTGCTCCAGCCCGAAAGTCAGCGCAGCGCTGCCAAGCGCCGACGCATCCAGCGCGTCATGAATGAGGATCTCTTCCACATGGTCGTTCAGCCGATCATGGTTCTGGCACATCCCCACAGGATCGTCGAAGTGGAGGCGCTGGCTCGCTTTGATGCCGCCCCACGAAGGACCCCCGACTCCTGGTTCCGGGAGGCAGCTTCGGTCGGCCTCGGTGTGACGCTCGAGCTCTTTGCGATTCAAAAGGCTCTTGCGATGCTTGGCGAAATCCCTCCCCCGATCAGCCTGGCCATCAATGCTGGGCCCGAGACCTTCGTCACCGAAGAACTCTTGACTCTCTGTCGAGAGGTCGACACCAGCCGTATCGTTGTCGAGTTGACCGAGCATGCCAACATCGTCGATGCTCCAAGGATCCGGGAGGCCTGTCAGAACCTACGCGACCTCGGTGTGAGGATCGCAATCGACGATACTGGTACGGGTTTTGCGAGTCTCGCGGTGCTCCTGCAGGTAACGCCTGACATCATCAAGCTTGACCGTGAGCTGACGAGGGGGATCGATGTCCATCCCGTTCGACGAGCACTGGCCAGTGCGCTGGTTACGTTTGCGCGCGAGACCGGAGCCGAAGTGATCGCGGAGGGCGTCGAGACTCTCGAACAACGTGATACCCTGGTCGACATTGGAATAACCTATGGGCAAGGCTTCTTTCTTGCTCGCCCAGGAGACGTAGGCGAACTTCACCGATTGGTCGGCCGCACCAACCACCTTGATCGTTCGGATCAACGCTTCCAACGCCCAGGTAGATCGGCCCGGGCCAAAGCCGAGTCTGTGGCCCAGATCGAGTAGGGCGCTCCGAGCACTGCACGGCGAGGATACTTATCGCTACAGGGCGATCAGGGTCGCTCGCCAATCGTAGTTAGATGTCCCCATAGTGGCGTGAGGGAGCTAACCAAGTAACTCAAGGGGAACGACGATGAACCCATCGTTTGTGAGCGTGATACGAACCACGGTTCTGGCGGCGTCCTCACTCAAAAAGTAGTCGCGTATCTTTGGAAACATCGCGACATCGGACTCGGGTATCATGACCCCAGGTGAACCATCGCGGCATGGTTGCAGGACGTATCGGTGCCCAAGTGCAATCGCCGCTAGTCGTCTTCGTTCCTGTTCGTGCATGGTAGTCAAGGTTGTGTCCTTCAATCTATCAAGGTCTTCGACTCGAGCGCCAAACCGAATGCCTTGAGACGTCTGAAGAAAGGTTGTGCATAGTCTACTGATGGGCGCGCAAGAAGTAGTTGAAGGCGAGTGACCTTGTTGGGTACGGATCTCCTCTCTGGTCTATCAGTAGGTAGACAACAATCGGAAAGGAAATCCTGTGACCAGGACGACCCCTCGCTTTGCGGCTACGCTCACTGACGTCGTAACTATGGCAATGCCGATACCGGCTACGGTGCTCTGCCTTGCACTGCTAGATGTTCATGCAAAGCATCTGATTGCTACCGCTCCAAAGGCAGAGCTCACGCACGTCGTCGAAGAGCGAAGGGGCCCAGGCGGGGATCCTGTGCACAATGGCAGGCTGTCCCCAAAGTTTCATTACTACCGCGATCGGCGCCGTCGACGTCGAGGTACTGAGAATCCGCTCTCGTGGTCACAGTGGGTCAATCAACTTCTCACCTGAAACTCGCTCCACCGTATTTGTGCGTAGTTAGGCTTGGTAATCCTTCTGTTGAGTTCGCTTACACTGGGCCGAACTTGTGCTGTTGGCACCCGGTGGTAAGGACTTGGAGCCAACGCTTGACTTGAAACTGAAGCTACTCAACAGGATCGAAGGTCGCGAGATCGACCGGTTCACCCCCTACGGGCAAATGAAGAAGATCCCTGACGAGAGGTTCCTACGCCGAATCCAAAGCCGCGATGTCCAATCGGATATCGACAAGGATAGCGCTCACGGCAGGACCCCAAGCAAAGCACAGTCGCCAACAACGACGGTTAGAGACGCCAACAGTGCCGAACGCAAGAGTCCTGTCCCCGTGGTGGGGACAGGGGAGACTCGACGGCTGGGGAGCGAAGGGAAAGGGATTGCTCAAGATGGTTTAAGTATTCTGGAGCGGAATCGTCTATCCGGGCGGCGAGCATACGATCAGCAGCAATAGTACGCTGTAACTATGCGAACGAGGTTGACCGTGACAGTTGACGAGACCACTGCCAAGGCGGCACAAGCAGCAGTAGCGGCCGGTCGTGCTCCCTCGGTCAGCGCCTGGGTTGCCTCGGCGATGACCGAGCGTGCAGATCAGGAACGCCTGGCCGATGTGCTAGCCGAGATCCGCGCCGAGCTCGGCCCGGCGAGCGACGAGGAGACGGCATCGGCCCGAAGCGTCCTTGGCCTATAGTCCTCGATGCGGGTGCCCTGATCGCTGTCGATCGAGCCGACCGGCGAATCATCCGGCTGCTGGAACTTGGAGAACAGATCCACGTGCCCGCCGGTGCGCTCGCCCAAGCATGGCGTAACTCGGCACGCCTGGTTCGCTTGGTGCGGGTGGTGAACTCTGCTGAGGTCACGATTCACCCCCTCGACGGGGTCACGGCTCGCGCCGCTGGTCAGTTGTGCGCAGCGACCGCCACCTTCGATGTGATCGATGCTTCGGTTGTCCTCTTGGCGCGTGCTGTGGACGGGGTCACTGTGACCAGCGATCCTGAGGATCTCCACCGGCTCGATCCAGGCATCGACCTCATTTCCTACTGATGGCCGTAGCCGATGCAAGCACGCGGCGCGCAGGAAGGTGTCCGACCGGTCGAGGCGAGTGGTCTCCTTTCCCAAGACTCGGCTAGTGTCCTCAGCGTTTCCAACACGGGATTTCTCTTCGTCCTCAGCCTCGTCCCGCGCTCCCGCGGTCGCGTGTTGTCCTGAATGACCGTGAGGGCAGTGACGCTGTGCTTCCCAGGCCGATAGTACAGTACTGTGGCTTCGCTGGTGGAGTCGGTCGAACAGTTGCAGGGTCGGATCAATAAGCACGCCCGGCGACGGGACGGTGACCTTCGATGGCTCGATACCCAGGAAAGGGTCCTTGTCTTGGTCGAAGAGATCAACGCGACACGTTCGGCCGAGCGAGATGCTAGTCGGCTTGATCCGGGAAGGGTGTGTGTATCTCCAAGCAGCGAATCCGCTCGGCTGTCCTGGCGGTATTCACGTAGATACCCTTGACGGGTGACAACTGTGAGGACAATGGTGCCAAGGGGACAACAAGATGCGAAACGCATCGCTTTGCATCTCGTCAGCTACTTTGGGGAGACGGAATACGGCTAGCACTGTCCGTTTGGACGACGACGATTATGCGGCGTTGGCGGGCCAGGCCGCCTAGCTCCATGTTCAGCCGGACACCGTGGTCCGGATACCTGTCCATGCTGGCCTCAGCGAGGGGAAACCAGCCGCTCCCGATGTACGAACCGCTATCGACCGGCTGATCCAGCGCTCCCGGTAGGGCCGGCCCGCTGCGGCAGTGGCGCTCAGGGCGGATGCCCACGCCGCGCCCTGCGAATGTCGGTGAGCGTTGTTGTCGATGCCAGCCTGATCGTCTCCCTTATGGTTCCCGATGAACGCCAAGGCGAAGTTCAACTACAGCGGGAGCGTTGGGTGGACACCGGCGGGGAGCTGCGTGCCTCGGTGGCCATGCCCTAGGAAGTCTCCCCGTGTCCTCGCTCGTCTGGTCTTCGACGGTGACTTGGACGCCAAGGAAGTGGCCTCCAAACCTGGTCCGATCTGGCCGGACTCGGCGTGCAGTTCCATCTTCGCTCACGCTGAGGACGGTCTCGCGGTGGCTGCCATCACCACGCAGTTACGGCGCCGCCACCCCACCGATTCCACTTACGTCCGCCTGGCGCAACAGCTCGACACGCAACTATGGACGCTCGACGGGCCGTTGGCCCGCAACGTGGCCGACCTTGGGCTCGCCATCAGGCTGGTCGCCTGAGACAACGTCCCCCGGCTAGAAGCCAGGGAACACCCACGGTAAATACCTATGTATGCACGTGTCTATGTGGGCACTTGCCGACGGGTGGCGATTTCGTGAGCGATTGCTGACCGCAGCTCCACCAGCCAGCATCCTTCCTGGGCAGCGATGAGCCGGAGCGAATGGTAAGTGTCGACAACTTTAGCAGCAGCTATAGCCTCGTTCACGAGCTGGCGGATCACTGTATCGATTCCACGGTACCACTGTCGGCCCGGCCAAAATCGGGATTCTGGATTTCGACAACCGCAGCCCTCATGCGCCGCTTACCCCTACATGAGCCACCCAAAATGTGAGAAGACCGACCAAAGTAGACGAGGGAGCTAAACCCCAGTTGGGCCACGTTGCCCGCATCAGATCAAGTCATCAAAAAACCTTCCAAGAGGATGATCGGATGCGCAAACGTTGGCAAAGCCGTCGCTCGGGTTGCTCGCAAACTCCGCCAATCACCGAGACGCCTGGCATCGATGCCAAAAACACCTATTTTGGTGCCAAGGCCAATGATATAAAATGTCTCAGAAGAACGCGAAGCCCAAGAACCGACTTCGAAAGACCATTGTGGCTGACTTGACACTCAAGGCGGCCATGTTTACCGCGGAGGCTCCAAGGGCTACTTCTAACCGGTGGATCCCGAGACGCCTACGCTCTTGAAGCTGCCCAGCACTTCGCAGGTCTTTCAAGCGAAGAGCCCACAAGATGAGCGGTCAACCAAGATCCACGAGCAAGGCAAGGAACAATGCCGAATGTCATTGTCGATCGGGGATCACCCAGTCTTGGGTGAGTTCGCCCGTGTTCATCCCCTCGCCAAGGGTATCGCAAGGACCATCGCTTGTGTAAGGGTGGCAAGGTCCTGAAGGTCCCCCTTTTCAAAGGGACGTCAGAACAAAAGAGCAGGTTACGACCTCTCAGTCGGAGTGTCGGGGTCGTGGAAGACTTTTGTCTTTCGGTGCTTCATACCCGTAGCTGCTGGATCTTGTCCTTGGCAAATCTGTGATCGTCAGGTATCTGCCTGTCCCTTGTAGGGTGTATGGTTGGCGTGGACGGGGTTATCGGCAATGCGGCATCGCGTTTCAACGCTTCCGTATCATTGCCGTATCACGCTCTTGTTGTTTGATTCCTGGTGCCCACAAATATAGGCTCTGAACTGGGATAATGAGCGCGCTCGGAGAGATTCGAACTCCCAACCGCCTGATCCAAAGTCGGCTTACAAGTGACTCAGTTCTGGTCACCAGTTTGCATCAGTGCAGATCAGAGAGGGTGAGATTGTCATGGCTTGTCGAGATTAGTCATGACTGTGCAGGATTTCGTGACACGAGCCAGGTCTGTGATTGCGTTTGAGCGACCGGCTTCACCGCTGGTTGAGGGCCCACCTCGTCGACAGAGCATTGCCAGCGATCATCTTATCACTAAGGCGAGGGCGAAACTCGCCGCGTGGTTCGCAGCCTACATCCGACGGTCGACCGGGCCTCGCAGCCGGCAGTAGCGGCGATTGAAGCCGACCGCTGAGCGCACGGCAACGACGAGGACGGCGTCGTAGTTGTCAAGCGATTACTCGATGTCTCCGACTGGTGACCAGGACACGATTGGGCAGCACTTGAGCATGCTCTACTTCGTTTCCGATGCGGTAAGACCCACTCTGAGTGTCTCACCAGATCTGGGTCGATAGCCGATCGTGCTCAGGGAGATGTCAGTACGTATCGGTGAGAGCCCTACCGACAGAGACAAGGAATTGATCGTTGCACAAGGTCGGCACGACTACCAGCAGGCTAAGGTGGCCGTGATGACAACGCTCCTGCACGACGCCGATATCCGTGCCCGGCTCAGCGCCATCGATGCGGTGCGCTGGATGGGTGATGCGATAGACGCTCATCATCGCGGAGACCTGCTCGCTCCCCCGAGGGTGCATGCTGAGTTCGACGACGCTCGGCTGGTATTCACCGCCGGGCGTCTACGCGGATCATGGTTCGGCTACCGTTCATATGACACTCTCCCTGTTGAACCAGGTGCCCAGGTGGTCGTCGTCCACGACGAGACCTCGGGACAGGTGCGGGCCATCGCCGTTGGCAACGAGCTCGGAGCGCGCCGCGTTGGGGCCATTGGTGCCGTCGCAGCAGATGCCCTGGCGCCAGCGGATGCCAGCGTGGTCGCCATCATCGGTTCGGGAACCCAGGCCCACAACCAGCTCTGGGCACTGAGCGCCGTGCGCAATATTCACGAGGTCCGGGTGTACTCGAGAGACGAGACCCATCGGGCTGCCTTCGTCAACCGAGCCTCCCCCCTTGTCGACGGGACCATCCGATCGGCATCCAATCCCAAGGAAGCCTGTGAGGGTGCCGAGATCGTTATCCTCGCCACCACCAGCCCTACCCCGGTGATCGAAGTTTCATGGCTTGGGCAAGGGACCTATGTAACAACCTTGGGCCCCAAACAAAAGGGAAGGGCCGAGTTCGGCCTTGACCTGCCCGAGGCGGCGTCGGTGTTGGTTACCGACTCGCTCGACCAGATCGGCGCCTATGACCCGCCGAACCTGCTTGCCAACACGCCTCATGAGTTACGTCTCGTTTCGCTCGGGGCCCTTCGAGCAGGCGAGGCCCCGAAGGCTAAGCCAGATAGCATCTCAGTCTTCTTCTCAGTTGGCCTTGCCGGTACCGAGGCGTTCCTCCTCGATAAGTTGTCCGCGAGCATCGACATAGAACGGCAGTAGCCAAGCACTTCATCGGGACCGACACCGCGGAATCCAACGAATTAGTAGTGCTAGCAAGAGTCGACATCACCAACGTCAACTTTCAGTGTGCAAGCGCTCTTTGGTTACCAACCGATCCGAAGTTGGTTTACAAGTGACTCAGTTCTGGTCACCAGTTTGCATCAGTGCAGCTCAAAGGATGTGGGATTGTCATGGCTTGTCTGGATTAGTCACAGCTAGGCAGGATTTCGTGACATTTCTCGTGACACAAGCCGGGTCTGTGAGTGCGTTCGAGCTACCGGCCTTGCAGCTGGTCGAAGGCCCATCTCGTGGACAGAGCATTCCCAGCGATCATTCTAGTGAGTGGACGATCGCTGCAAGCGAAGACGGCTAGCTCCATCGCTACTGTGAACCTATGCTCTACAAACCACACTGCTCGTTACCAGGCTGCGGACTTGAGAGCCAAGGGGCTGGTGGTAGCTCGATCTCCAGCTTGGGCCTTGAGTCAGGCTCGCTATAGGCCCGCGATGCCCTTGTCGGGGAGTTTGCGGCGGGCACCGTTGAGTATTCTCTTGGGCTTGTGGATCTCACTGGGGCACACCTGATCGAACTCAGAGGTCTGTGGGTTCGCCTGGCGTGACCGATCCCTGGTCCTTGATCGGGGTTGAGTGTGAGGGCAGCAGTTGATGTCGAGTAAACGAACAGTCACAGTCCTCATGATGCGGAATCAGCAGCCCGCCGACGATCAGAAGCCAGCATCAACGATAGATGCGAGAAAAGCACACGCATGAGGTCTATGGCCAATGCTGCATCGAGATGGTCTACTGGGAAGGTTCCTTGCTGGGTTCCCTCGGCACTGACATGACGGCCGTTATGCAAGAACTTGCCAGCTTGCTTGAGGAGCGCGTCGAGATCCTCGCGCTTGTCAGTGTCGGAGATGCCAGCAAGGATGCTCGTCTTCGATCCCGGTAATGAGTCAAGGGCGGCTCGGAGACGGCCAAAGACGGTCGGATCATCTCCTGTCGCGTAGGCGCGCTCAGCGTCAACAAGGTGGTTTACCGCCAAATCCCACTCCTTCCTAAGGGCGTTGTCATCCTTGGGAAGTGCGATTTCGAGGTACCGGTACTGCTCGTTACGAGTCGGCGCGAGTACCCTGTCGTACCATTCTGTGCGAGCGACTTGCAGTGCTGTCGACCCCATTCGATTCCTGACGATAATACGCTTGGATTCTCCGGGATCAGGATCAGTGGACAACGCGATCCATTGGGATGCAGAATCGGTCTTATCCCGCGAGACAGTAGCGAAGCCAAAGAGTTTGGCATCGAGTTGAACAACAGTTTCGGTGGGTGCAAGCCCGTCCGTGATATGTTGCAGGAGGCGCTGAGACGTCACCACCTCAAAGGTCACCTGGCTAGAGTCGTGCAGGAAATCTTCGTACATCACGCGCCCCTCGCCGATGAACTCTTGTTGATACTCCAGTCTCAGGGTTAAATCCTCAAGTATGACCTGAGTGTACGGTGCTGGCCGAGCCCTAAAGTGCAAATGGAGCCGCGGGCTGAGACGACCGGCACCCCCAATTGATTGCAGTTCGAGGGTAGCCCACCTCCGGTTACCAGTCTTACCGTTGATCTCCAGCTCCAATAACATATCCCCCCTCCCCGATTGAGTTCACACAAACCGCTAAGTTGCTTATGGCATAGCTAAGTAGCGTACGCATCCTACTTGGCAGGAAGATTGAAACTACTCACACAACACCAGTCCAGCCGACCCCGCCACCCGGTGGTAGATACCTGCGGAGCGGAGAGTCCACTCGTCGGGTCGTTTGGCGCCCGAGAAGGCAGGAGCACCTCCACACTGGGCCGCCCAATCAACCGCTGATCTGCCCGACAGCAGGAGCTCCGTCCCCCGTACATATCGGCGAGAAAAACCATTCGCAACACCTCAGAGCAACAAACACCCCGTACCCTAGGTCTCAGTATCAATGTGTGCGAGGTTTAAAAAATAAATCAATGAGGGCGAGAAGGCAGAGATGTTGCAAATGGCTACCTACGATGAAACAGGCAAGAACAAAACAACCCAAGAGGTGATGGTCCCACCCAAGGCAACGAGACGGGTACTCTCTGCGAGC